>JAJDOJ010000147.1 GCA_022340215.1 Gammaproteobacteria bacterium | reverse complement strand
TTTGTAGCTGACATGCAGCGAGGGGATGACCCCTTGGGTAACGACGCGGGTGTGGAAGGTTCCCGGCGTGCGTTTGGTAATCCGCCGTTGGAAGATCAAGCTGACCTTGGAAGGACGGCCCAGATCGATGTTCTCGCGGATAATCTCCTCGAACAGGTGGCGCCCGCTCAAAGGACGGTCGAAGACCTGCGTGCGGGAGAACTCCGCTTGCAGGATGGACAGTTGAGGGTTGAAGCCCGCGGCGTGGTCCTCAACAGTAAATGGATCGGGCAGGCGCGCCAGCCATTTGTTGACCAAGGCCTGGATCTTGGGGACGTTCAGCTCATCGAGAATCTGCTGCAAACGCACTGGATCGGCACAGGAGAGCACCCCGTTGTCCAGCGCCTCGAAGGCGATGCCCTCTTTGGACAACTGCCGCTTGGCGTATTCATGGCCATTGATGCACACGCGCGCGGTGTAGGGGAAGTAGGAGGCGAACTTGATGAACAGCGGACCGAAGTCCTTATCCACCAGGTAGAAGTAATAGTGATTGCACATCACGGTGCCGCGGCTGAGCCAGGGGAAGGGCTTTCCAGTGCGATCGCTGAACTTCTTGGTGACGCGGAAGCTGGCGAACATCTCCTGCGCTTTGCCGATATAAACCACTCCCTCTGGAGCGGAAAAGCCCTGCAAGCGTTTCCTGGTGACCTCATCCTTGCGCTCGCCCTTGGCGAAGGCGACGATCTCCACCCCCTCGCGCCTGGCAAATTCGCGGATAGCTCTGACGAACGCATGGCTCATGGGACCCATCAACACAGTGGAAGCGACCTTCGCACCACGATGTTGTTTGAAGAAGGTCGCCACTCCGCCACCTGTCTGCAGCATCGGTTGGTACAGATTCAGATACAGGCGGTCGATCCCTTCAATGTCGAGAGTGACTTTTTCTCTCAGCAGTTCCCCTACCGTTTGTCCTATCATAACTGCAGGCCCCGGTTGACGTTCTGGCTTTACGCCACTCCGCCGCTTCACGCGGCTACTAACGGAAGCATAGCCTTCCGTAGATCAACCGGGGCCTCTCAATGCCACCTCAGGACTCGTCGGTCTGAGGCGGAGCCTCGCTAGCAGTGCATAACAATCACAAGCAAGGGACCAAACTACGCTCCGCCAATTTGCGGTTCGCTTTGCTCACTTTACCGCAAATGGGCTCCACTACGTTTGGCCCCTGTTGTGGGCGATAGCTGCTAAAGGAATCGCGTGAAGAAACGGGCAAAAATACTTTTAGAGAAATCGCTGGATTCTTTGATCCTGGCGATAGAACACTTCAACCGTCCATGGGACCGAGGGCGAAGTGAAGCGGTATTAATTCTCCTTGATAGAGCTCTTGAGTTGCTTCCTAAAGCCATAATCTTACACAAAGGCGGAAAAATCCGCGAGGCGTACGAGAAGGAGACTGTTGGGCATGAGAAATGTGTTCGCAAATGTATAACTGATGAAAAAGTAAAATGTCTATCGGAAGAACAGGGGTTAACAATTCAAATTATAAATAGCTTCCGAGATGCAGCTCAACACGACATCGTTGAATTGTCTGAGCAAGAATTATACATGTATTGCCAAGCGGGGGTTAGTCTATATAAAGACCTGATCAGCAGTGTGTTTGGCGAGTCGCTCAAAGACTACGTCCCAGAAAGAGTGTTGCCAGTATCAACCGAACCTCCCCGGGACCTACACACGATGGTCGAGGCAGACTTTGAAGAAATCAGAAATCTGTTGAAGCCAAAATCTCGAAGGCAGCTTGAAGCAAAATCAAAATTGCGGGCATTAGCAATAGTTGAGGCATCCCTTGAAGGAGTGAGGTCACAACCGAGCGAATTCGAGCTACGCAAAATGGTAAAGGAAGTTCGGGCTAACAAAAAATGGCAAGAGATATTTCCGGGGGTAGCAAGTTTGCAGCTAAATACCGAAGGCACAGGAATCAATGTAGACATTCGGATAAAAAAGAAAGAAGGTGAGGCAGTTCAACTTGTACCGGAAGGGACTCCAGGTGCTACGGTTCTAGCTGTAAAGCGTGTAAACGAGCTTGACTACTACACGTTGGGCGCTTCCGCACTTGCGAAAAAAACAGGACTGACCCAGCCAAAATTAGTAGCGTTAGTGTGGCACCTGAAGCTTCAAGCATCGGAAGAATATTATAAGGCCGTAAAGATCGGAAAAAGTGTTTTCAAGCGCTACTCAGCAAAGGCACTGAATGCTGTAAAGAATGCGCTAGAGACTGCGAACATGGATGAAATATGGCGGGCATACAAGAAAAGAGAGAAGTAGCAGCTAACAAGACAAATGCACTCCGGCATCAAAAAGCGCCGCTCGTTCCTCGCTCTGATTCTTGCCGCCGGTGATTTGCGACGTTCGGCTCCTCAGGCGTTCCTTGTCATTTTTTATATCATGCGTACAATGTACATATGAAAGAGCTTTGTTTCGAGTGGGATGAGAAAAAAGCTGCGTCTAATAATCAGAAGCATGGGGTGTCTTTTGAAGAGGCTCGCACCGTGTTTTATGACGAGAATGCAATTCAATTTTACGATCCTGACCATTCAGAGGAAGAAGATCGCTTCATTCTGCTTGGGCTGAGCTTCGAACCGCAGGTGCTCGTTGTTTGCCACTGTTTTCGTGAGATAGAAACAGTAGTCCGTATCATATCGGCCCGAAAAGCAGACAGAGACGAGGAACAAGAATACTGGAAGCAGCGAAAATGAGAGATCACTACGATTTTTCTAAAATGAAGGGAAAGAGAAATCCTTTCGCCAAATATTTAAAGCAACCCGTAACTATGAGGTTAGATCGGGATACAGTGGCCTATTTCAAATCGATGGCGGAGGAAACAGGGATTCCATACCAAAGCCTAATCAATTTATACCTTCGCGATTGTGCGATACATCATCGCAAGCTCAAGATGGAATGGGCATCCGAATAAAGCCGAACAATGCGCTTCACTTGACCGTTCAGTGGCTATGCTCCTTCGCGGCAAGCTTGCTCGATAGCTCTGCTTCGTAATTACTAATTACGGTGACACCTGACCGTTAACACTAATTTCGAATAGGTTTATGATAGTTGGATGTCGCGACTTCCTCGGATTATCGTCACCGGTGTGGCGCACCATGTAACGCAGCGCGGAAATAGACGTCAGCGGGTGTTCCTGGTCGACGACGACTATGCTCTCTACAAGGACTGGTAGGCGCAGTCCTGTAAGTCGAATGGCGTCTCGGTCTGGTTTTAGGCGATTTCTGTCAAATGACATACCATCCTGCTTGTCTTTTCGTCCGTCCTCTGCGTTGCGACAGCAGTGACATAGTTCGACTATGCGCCTGATGTCGAGCCTTGATGACGAACGAAAATCCGGCGCAATCTGGTATACCATATTCCGGCAATCGCATTATTGTTTTATGCCGAATCATATCCCCTTGATCCTTGTGCCGTCGGAGGACTCTGGGTTGTCGAGAGCAGTGGGAGAAACCCATCGTCGATACAGTGGGTATATCAACGCGAGACTGCGGGTTACCGGCCATTTGTTTCAGGGGCGATTCGGCTGTGTAGCGATGGACGAGCGCCACCTGACGGCGGCATTCCGTTACGTGGCTTTGAATCCAGTGAAAGCAAAGTTGTCGAAGACGGCGGCCGATTGGCCCTGGTCCAGCACGCCAGCGCATTTTCGCCGAGAGGACGATGGGCTGGTTACAGTGAGTCCGTTACTTGATCGGGTAGAAAATCTTGCGAAGTTCATGGCTATGGAGCCGGACCCCGAATTGGAAGCTGCCTTGATGAAAGGCCAAAGCATCGGGCGACCATTGATGGACGATCAGGAGCTCTTATCACTCGTGCGTCTTGGCCGGGCGATACGTCCCGGCAAACGA
Organism: Gammaproteobacteria bacterium; assembly: GCA_022340215.1. Classification (NCBI taxonomy): domain Bacteria; kingdom Pseudomonadati; phylum Pseudomonadota; class Gammaproteobacteria; species Gammaproteobacteria bacterium. The sequence goes on along the minus strand of JAJDOJ010000147.1, from coordinate 10,058 downwards.
GGTCGACCTGTATCGACGGAACCGTAGGGTTTGACGGAGAAAATGGAGTAAAGGGTAAGGTGTCACCATAATTCAGTAGCCAGTAAAGGGTCAGGAGTACAAGCGCCAACAACAGGGCGATGTCCAGAAAGTGTACGAGCAACCGCAATGGTTTTATGAATCCACTACGCCTCCGCCTCGATCGGTTTGGAAAGAATCAGCTTGTGACCTCACTGTCTTCGACGCGACTGTCGAAGCCTCGTTCAAGTTCTCCGTGTTTGCGGAGTTCGCGTTTAAGAATCTTGCCGGTTGCATTCTTTGGTAGCTCGTCGAGGAAAAATACTTTTTTCGGAATCTGATGCCTCCCGAGGTGATCCCAGCAAAATGCGCGGATGGATGCGCTTGTCGTGGTCATATCTTCCTTCAAGGAGACGTAGGCTACCGGTATTTCTCCATGCATGTCATGCGGTTCACCAATCACTGCAGCTTCTCGCACGGCTTCATGCTGGTAAAGAATCTCTTCTACCATACGCGGGTAGACATTCATTCCGTTCACAATAACCATGTCCTTCAAGCGATCGACGATGGCGAAATACCCGTCGTCATCTTCCGTTCCCAGGTCCCCGGTTCGGAACCACTCGCCGAAGAAGGATGATGCGGTCTCCTCCGGTCGGTTCCAATAGCCTTTCATGACATTGGGGCCGCGGACGCAAATTTCGCCAACCTCTCCATGGGGAAGCTCTTTGCCCCCGGAGTCGACGATCTTCATTTCGACGAAGGGAACGGTCTTACCTATCGTGCCGGGCTTTCTGAGGCCGCCAATGGGGTTCACGCTCGTAACAGGCGAGCACTCCGTCGGGCCGTCGCCTTCATAGATCAGTTTGCCGAACTTGTGTTCGAAATCTTCCATCAGTTTCAGGGGCATCGCCGCGCCGCCCGACGCGCAATAGCGGAGAGACGCAAACTTGTCGACCGCTGCATCGGCAAGTCGAAGCAATACGCTGTACATGCTGGGAACGGCCATGAAGAGCGTCACGCCGTGCTGCTCGATCATGTTGGCGATTTCCTCCGGATCAAATTTTGGTAGGGGTACAAAGGTGCAGCCGTGCAAAAGGGGGAATAGCATGCCCACCGTCGCAGCGAAGGCGTGGAACATGGGTAATACAACAAGGATAACATCGCGTCCTTTCTCAAGTTGCAGTGCGCTTTGAATGCTCTGGGTGTTCGACACAAGGTTGCGATGCGTGAGCATCGCGCCCTTCGGTTTGCCCGTGGTTCCCGAAGTGTAGATTATGACGGCTACATCATTCGCCGGGTCGAAGGAAACCTCCGGCGGCGGGCCATCTGCAGCGAGCCATTCGACGAACGAGCTGTCTTCCTCGCTTGATTTGTTGCTGCCGATGCAGATGCAGTGAGACAAGCTGTCGATGTTCTCCCTGATGGCTGAGACCGTATCCGAAAACGTTTCAAAATAGAAGAGGGCGCTGACTCCTGCGTCGGAAAGGATGTATTCGGCTTCCTTGGGGTTGAGAAGCAGGTTGATCGGGACCACGCCGGCCCCGGCTTTCACAATGCCGAAATAGGCTATGGCGAAAGCGTCGGAATTCATGCAGTAGAGGCCGACGCGATCGCCCTTCTTAATCCCCTTTGCCGCGAGGTTTGCTGCAACATGATCCGACAGGCTGTCGAACTGAGCGAATGAAACCGTTTTCCCCTGGAAGTAGATTGCAGCCTGGTCGCCACACGCTCCCGCGGTTTCCTTGAGAAGCTCGGTCATGGATCGTTCGTCAATATGCATAGTCGCTACCTCCGATAAATTCCCTAACTAAAGATTCTCCTCCAATAGCGCTGTCGTCTGCAATCGCAATCATCCCATCCAGGAATTCCTTCACGCGTTTCGCTCTAATGTATGCATCCTGGCGCTTGGGCTCATTCTTATAGGTGCTGATGGCCGTTGGGAAATAATCATAAAGGTGATGTTTTAGAATGGGCAATTCGAAGGGGAGGGCGCTGTTTACCACGTAGCCGACAGATTTAATGAAAGGAATAATGTTCCGTAGTTCGCTTGATCGGAAATGGTGCCAGTGTGTCAGGGTCTCGAGTGGTTGCAGGTTGCGGCGCCAGCTGTCCCTGATCATCCTCCGCATGAGACGCATGTCCGCCCATCTCATGAATACGCCGCTTTATCCTTGTCCCGTCGGAGGACTCTGGGTTGTCGAGAGCAGTGGGAGAAATCCGTCGTCGATACAGTGGGTATATCAACGCGAAACTGCGGGTTACCGGCCACTTGTTTCAGGGGCGATTCGGCTGTGTAGCGATGGAAGAGCGCCACCTGATGGCGGCATTCCGTTACGTGGCTTTGAATCCAGTTAGAGCAAAGTTGTCGAAGACGGCGGCCGATTGGCCCTGGTCCGGCACGCCAGCGCATTTTCGCCGAGAGGACGATGGGCTGGTTACCGTGAGTCCGTTACTTGATCGGGTAGAAAATCTTGCGAAATTCTTGGCTATGGAGCCGGACCCCGAAATGGAAGCTGCCTTGATGAAAGGCCAAGGCATTGGGCGACCATTGATGAACGATCAGGAGCTTTTGGCACTCGAGCGGCGTCCTGGCCGGCCGATACGTCCCGGCAAACGAGGTCGACCTGCATCTACGGAACCGTAGGGTTTGACGGAGAAAATGGAGTGAATGGTAAGGTGTCACCGTAATCACCGTAATCCGATGGTCTTCTGGAAGATCCCGGACAGAACCGCAGGGTGGCTTCCTTGTCAGCAAGCGCTCAGACACCAGATCTAGCCATAGCTCAATCTAATTACCCTTATAGCCAATTTTAAATTGAGGCTATCGATTGTTCCTACTAATGTGGCAGCTTCGATCGACAGAGAGATCGGTTGTATCAGTCATTAACAATACAACCGAGGAGGAGAAACAAGGCAATGTTAAACAAAGCAATTCCGTTCGCAGCCGCCATCGCCATCGCCATCGCGCCGGCAGCACAATCGGAAAACATGTTCAGCGGCAAGGCCAAGCCGAACACTTTCTGGTGGCCGGATCAAGTGGACCTTGGCCCGCTCCGTGACCATGATAAAAATTCCAATCCCTACGGTGATGACTTCGACTACGCCACGGCCTTTGCCAGCGTCGATCTGAAGGCCCTGAAAGCAGACATTGAGAAGGCTCTGACGACGTCTCAGGACTGGTGGCCGGCGGACTGGGGGCATTACGGCGGCCTGATGATCCGGATGGCCTGGCACAGTGCGGGCACCTATCGTATCCATGATGGTCGCGGCGGTGCCGATGGCGGTCAGCAACGCTTCGAGCCTCTCGGCAGCTGGCCCGATAACGCCAACCTCGACAAGGCCCGCCGGTTGCTGTGGCCGGTCAAGCAGAAATACGGACGTAACGTGTCCTGGGCCGACTTAATGATCCTGGCCGGTAACGTCTCGCTGGAATCGATGGGTTTTGAAACCCTGGGCTTCGCTGGCGGGCGTGTGGATGACTGGGAGTCTGACCGGGTTTACTGGGGTCCCGAGACCAAGATGCTTGGCAACGACAAGCGCTTTAGTAAGGAGGGTGAACTGGAGAAACCTCTGGCCGCTTTGCACATGGGCCTGATCTATGTGAACCCGGAAGGACCCAGCGGCAATCTCGACCCGGTCTCCGCCGCCGCGGACATACGTCAATCGTTCCACCGCATGGCGATGAACGACGAAGAGATCGTTGCTCTCATAGCCGGTGGACATACGCTTGGTAAGGTTCACGGAGCGGTGAAAGCTGACTGCGTAGGACCGGAGCCCGCCGCCGCGCCTATCCAAGAACAGGGTTTGGGCTGGAAGAACAAGTGCGGTAAGGGCGATGCTGAAGACACCATGACCAGCGGCCTGGAAGGCGCCTGGACCCAGACACCTACCGCATGGTCCATCCTGTACCTGGACAACCTGTTCCGCTTCGACTGGGAAAAGCAGAAGAGCCCCGGTGGGGGAACAGTGTGGGTACCGACCGACAAATCAGCACACTCAGCGGTACCGGATGCCCATGTCGAGGGTAAACGCAATCCGCCTATCATGTTGACGACAGACCTCTCGCTGAAGGAAGACCCCGGCTTTCGCGAGATCGCCGAACGATTCCTGAAGAATCCAAAAGAGTTCGACAAGGCTTTCGCCAGGGCCTGGTTCAAGCTGACGCATCGTGATCTCGGCCCGCGTGCCCGCTACGTCGGCAGCGAGATCCCGGAAGAGGTGTTTATCTGGCAGGATCCGGTTCCGGCAGGCAACGCGATCAGCGACAGCGATGCAGACGAGCTGAAGGCGAAGATACTGAAATCCGGTCTAACCGTGCCTGAACTGGTCAAAGCTGCCTGGGCATCGGCTTCCACCTATCGCTATTCTGACATGCGCGGTGGTGCCAATGGTGCACGCGTACGCCTTGCCCCGCAGAAGGACTGGGAGGTCAACGATCCGAAAGAACTCGCGAAGGCGCTGAAACAGCTGGAGAAGATCCAGAAAGACTTCAATAGTGAGGCTTCCGGTGGCAAGCAGGTTTCCATGGCTGATCTGATCGTACTCGGCGGTGCCGCCGCGATCGAGAAGGCTGCCAGTGACGCGGGTCACAACGTCAAGGTTCCGTTCAAACCGGGCCGCGGCGATGCGACCCCGGAGATGACTGATGCGGCATCGTTCGAGGTACTGGAACCGAAGGCAGATGCCTTTCGAAACTACTATAGTGACGGAGCATACGGCTCTCCGACTGACATGCTGGTCGAGAAGGCAGACCTCCTGGGCCTGACAGTACCCGAGATGACTGTGTTGGTAGGCGGCATGCGTGCAATGGGGGCGAATGCCAACGGTTCGAAGCACGGCCTTTTCACAGACAAGCCCGGACAGCTGAGCAACGATTACTTCGTCAATCTGCTGGATATGTCCACCGAGTGGACGCCATCCAAGACCGACGGCGTGTCTGAAGGGCGTGACCGCAAGAGCGGCAAGCTGAAATGGACTGCAACATCCGTCGATCTGGTGTTCGGCTCGAACTCGGAACTCAGGGCGGTCGCCGAAGTCTACGGCTCCGACGATGGTGAGAAGCAGTTTATGGAAGACTTCGTCAGGGCCTGGACGAAGGTGATGAACAACGACCGCTACGACGCCTGAAGATGAAGAGATAGTGCCCGAGTGTACCGGCTGTTCACCTGACAAGCCCCTCCAGACCAGGAGGGGCTTCATTCTTGGAATTACGGGAATTACGGTGACGCCTGACCACTAACACTAATTACGGATAGGTTTATGATAGTTGGATGTCGCGACTTCCTCGAATTATCGTCACCGGTGTGGCGCACCATGTAACGCAGCGCGGAAATAAAGGTCAGCGGGTGTTCCTAGTCGACGACGACTATGTGCTCCACAAGGACTGGTTGGCGCAGTCCTGTAAGTCGAATGGCGGCGCGGTCTTTCAAGGTAAGGCATATCTTCGTTTCCCCCCGAGGGGGAAGACTAGATCAACTTTAATCCGCCGTTGCCGGTCTGCCTTGGACGGACGTATCCACGTCTATGAGGTCTTCCGGTTCCAGCCCCTTGGTGGGAACCTTGGCCGTGGATATGATGATGGCAGAAACAAGATTCAAAACGCCGGTAATGATGAAGGCCAGTAGAAAATTGTTCATGTCTCCCAGATAACCGCCTAGCATGGGTCCTACCGTGCCACCCAGACCATAGGCGAGAAACACATAGCCATAATTTTGACCAAAGAATTTGTGACCAAAGGTATCAGTGGTGATAGCAGGGAATAAGGCGAAATTGCCACCGAAGTTAAAACCGATAAGAGCAGCAAACAGGTACAGGCTGTATTCATGCCCGGCCACAAAGGGAAAGGCCACCATAAACTATCCCTGAGCGATTGAATAATGGGGTCAGGTCTATCATTGTCGCATCCACCCTTTCTTCGTATAGTCCGCGGCATGGCCCGACCCCTTCGCATTGGCGGGAGCCGTTCCTCAAAGACCATGACGACCGCCTGATCTTCTTAAGCGTTCTGGCCGAGGGGGTCGAGCGTTTCAACTGGAGCTGTCATGCGTATTGCTTGATCACGAAGCACTACTACCTGGTCGTGGAAACGCCCGACGGAAACCTCTCCAAAGGGATACGTCAATTGAGCGGCCTGTATACGCAGGCCTCCAACCGCCGCCATCGTAATGACGCCATCATTGCTGCCTACGCCGCCAGCGCCTACAGTTACCGCGAGATCGCTGCCCACTTCGCCCTGCACCTGGCGACCGTGGGGCGAATCATGCGGGCGCGGATCCCAGAAGGCGAGATCTCTTACATTTTCTCACGAAGCACGCGGCGCTGTCTGTCCTGATAGCCGCGCAGGTTGCCAAGCTGGAGGAGACGAAGCTGCTCGGGCTGTCTGAAGTGCTGATTCGCAGCTTGGAGGTAGCGACGGGTATATCACATTATGAGTAGGCATTTCTACTAATAGGAAAAGCGATTCAATAGATCTATATAATGAGAAGGAACGGGGTGGTGTTCGATGTGTACTCTCCTGAAAAGGCAACGATATTGGCGCGCATCTCTAGCGAGATTTTATCTGCTAGCGACATTAGGAATAACGACAGTCTGGAGTGCTTTCAAAGGGCTGTTTGTAGTGCTGTCTATTTTATTTTCAACTGCTTTATCCTTCCCCTCCGCATCCGCGAGCACGTTAGATCTAAGGGATCTAGAAACTAGCGGTGGTGGATTTATTTCCCTTGATGCCGCTACGCGACTCCGCTGGCTCGATCCAAGTAGAACCGTACGTTTTTCCTTTACCCAAGTAGTGGCGCGGTTTGGTGTTGGGGGGGGCTTTTCAAGGTTTACGCTTTGCCAACCTCGAAGAGGAGATCGAGCTTTGAGAGAACGCGGAAATTGATACGTCGGGATTGATTAGCCCTGAGCCCACAGTCGCTAACGATCAATCGATCGCCAGGTTCGCGGCGAAGTTCGAGTGTGGCGATGCCGAAGGGAGCCTGACCAGCAGCACCTATACCGATTTTGTATTGTCTAACCCTCATACCTCCAGATTATCAGGAGGAAATCGTCGATGAAAACATTACGATTTACAGAATTGTTGTTTGTTATCCCCATTTTAATCATCGGCTCTGCTATATCTCCCATTGCGACCCAGGCCCAATCTTGGTCCCCGCCTTCAAAATTGGAGGTGGCGTCCGCTATGGGGCGGGTGAACGATCATTGGATCAGCCGACATCCCGATCCAGGGGACAACAAGTGGGCACAGGCGGTCTACTACTTCGGCGATATGGCACATTACATGACCACTGGTGAGGCAAATTATCTCGACCATGCTACCGACTGGGCCGAACAACATAGCTGGCTGCTTAACGGCGGCTGCAACACTGCTCATGCCGACAACCAGGCGGCCGGTCGAACCTACCTTGCCCTGTACGACCTCGAACCTGTCCCGGAAAAGATTCTGTGTATCACGACCAGCATCGACCATGTCGTCGACAGATACCTGAACCATGAAACGCTGGACGACTGGTGGTGGATCGATGCCATGTTTATGGCGATGCCGATTTACGCCAAACTGTCCGTCGGCAACGGGAACTACAACTATTCGGAAGCCATGTACGCACTCTACCGGGACACGAAGGTCTCTCGGGGCTTGTACAATGCCGATGCAGGTTTGTGGTATCGCGACGAAAATTATAAGCCGCCCAATGCCAGTCCCAACGGCAAGGATATCTTCTGGTCACGGGGAAACGGATGGGTCTTTGCCGCTCATGCGGACGTTCTGGCTACCCTGTCGCCTGATGATCTTCACTATATTGAATATCTGACCACGTTCAAGGAAATGGCCGCAGCATTGAAAGCGGTGCAGCGATCCGATGGTTTCTGGAATGTCAATCTGGCTGATCCCGATGACTACCCCGGGCCGGAGACCAGCGGTACCGCTTTCTTTACCTATGGGATGGCCATAGGCATCGAAATGGGTATCTTAAGCCCGGCTGAGTATCTCGAACCGGTCGTCCGAGCGTGGAACGGCATGATTACTGCCGTCCATCCCAACGGTAAACTCGGCTTCGTACAGGGGGTGGGAAAAGCACCATCCAGCGCCCAATCCGTTACTTACGATAGCACTGCAGATTTTGGCGTCGGGGCCTTTCTGCTCGCCGGAAAAGCCGTCCACAAAATAGCAGAGGTCTCCGGACCAACCAATCTGGCATTGAACAAAGCGGCCACCTGTTCCAGCGAACCGCAGCTGGAAAACGGCTGTGCCCACACCGTGGATGGCGATATGGATGACCGCTGGTCAGCCACAGGTTTTCCGCAGTGGGTGGAGGTCGACCTGGGCGACGTCTACCGTATCAGCGGCGTTAATGTGCATCCGTACAAGGACCGCGCATATCAGTATTACGTTGAGGTGAGAACGGCTGTTGAGGACCCCTACGTCCCGCTTGTGGATCGCTCCGGTAACACCCAGGGGGGCGCCGTCATCATGGACACCTTCTCTGCGGTTTCAGCCCGCTATGTGCGGCTGCGGGTCGAGAGCGCCTACGACTACACGGGCCCTTGGGTCAGCATACGCGAGTTGGAAATCTTGGGCAGCGCTACGCCGCCACCGGCCAATCTGGCATTGAACCAAGCGGTCACCTGTTCCAGCGAACCGCAGCCGGAAAACGGCTGTGCCCACACCGTGGATGGCGATGTGGACGACCGCTGGTCAGCCATAGATTTTCCGCAATGGGTGGAGGTCGACCTGGGCGATGTCTACCATGTCAGCGGCGTCAATGTGCATCCGTACAAGGACCGCGCATATCAGTATTACGTTGAGGTGAAAACGGCTGTTGAGGACCCCTACGTCCCGCTTGTGGATCGCTCCGGTAACACCCAGGGAGGCTCGGTCATCAAGGACACCTTCTCAGCGGTTCCAGCCCGCTATGTGCGGCTGCGGGTCGAGAGCGCCTACGACTACACGGGCCGTTGGGTCAGCATACGCGAGTTGGAAATCTTGGGCAGTGCTACGCCGCCACCGACCAATCTGGCACTGAACCAAGCGGTCACCTGTTCCAGCGAACCTGTGTGTGGCGAATTGCTACTCAGACGTCTACCGGCAACCGGTATAGACCGCGGCAATGGAAGTTCTACTGGAACAAGCTGAGGTCCGCGAGGCGGATTGTTCTTTGCTGGCCGCACTGATGCCCAAATCGCGAGTGAATCTTACCCTGGATCTGCTCGTATCTTCCCTGATACTCACCCGCTGCGCGGGCCAGCCAAAGCTGTCCTGTTATTCCCGATGAATCAGCCTGGCCTGCGGCGGGGCGGCCAGGGTCATTGCCAACATCGAAGACCTCCTGGTGATCGAAAAGATCCTAAATTACGGTGACACCTGACCATTAACACTAATTTCGAATAGGTTTATGACAGTTGGATGTCGCGACTTCCTCGGATTATCGTCACCAGTGTGGCGCACCATGTAACGCAGCGCGGAAATAGAGGTCAGCGGGTGTTCCTGGTCGACGACGACTATGCTCTCTACTAAGGACTGGTTGGCGCAGTCCTGTAAGTCGCATGGCGTCGCGGTCTGGTCTTAGGCGATTTCTGTCAAATGACAGTCCTTCCTGGTATGCCATTTTCCGGCAATCGCCTAAGGTCAAGACAAGCGGAATTCATCAAGGCCAGCGGCAATACGTTCGTATCAACAGGCCGGATGTACAATAGCAACCTGCTTCTTGTCTCGAACGGAAATGTGTCTTGCAAAACGGGACCGTTCCATATAATCATCGAAAAGCCCTAGGTGATCGAGAAGATCCTGACCCACCTGGATCGAAAAACGCCTGCCGTGGCACCGGACCGGCTACCCAGGAGTACGAAAGAGCCTCTTGCAAAACTCCCAAGACCAGCGAATTATTTGGCGATTCGAGGCCGATAAATGAGAGTGCCCGGTTCAATGTTGGTAAAATAAGGTTGCACTTTAAACCAACGGAATCATGACCATAGGGCAAGATCCGATGAACCAGGCACTGGACAAATTGTCCCACACATGGCGGCACATCCAAAGCTTTCTGTTTCCCATGATTTGGGAAGAACTG
>JAJDOJ010000146.1 GCA_022340215.1 Gammaproteobacteria bacterium | reverse complement strand
GCCGACACCAAGCCCACAGGCCTTAGGCGATTTCTGTCAAATGACATACCACCCTGCTTGTCTTTTCGTCCGTCCTCTGTGTTGCGACAACCGTTGCATAGTTCGACTATGCGCCAGTTGTCGCGCCTGGATGACGAACGATCCCGGCGCTGCGCTGTCCCTGCTTTGCTTGGGCACCGGTCTTGGGCTTCCTGCCCAAGCCGTTCACTGCTTCGCAGTTCACCCGGCGCGATCTGGTATGCCATTTTCCGGCAATCGCCTTACGAAACCCGGCCTCTCGTCTCCATTCGCCCGGCAATCCTTGCGGGCAGGCCCCCGAAACCGCCGTTACTCATGAACACGACGTGGTCCCCGCGACACAGTTCACCCGGCAGTGTATCGACCAGGGTCGCGGCATCTTCCACGATCTCGCCCCTGCCTCCGAGTTCCCGCGCCACCACGCCGAGATCCCATGCAAGACCTTTCGGCCTGCACAGGTACACCCTGTCGGCCGGCGACAACGATCCGGCGAGGCCATCGCGGTGCACACCCATGCGCATGCTGTTCGATCTCGGTTCGAGCACGGCGATCAGCCGATCGCGGCCGATCCTCGCCTTCAGTCCCTCCAGAGTCAGCCGGATCGCCGTTGGATGATGGGCAAAATCATCGTATATGGTAACACCGGCACCCCGCCCGACGACCTCCAGGCGGCGCCTGGCGTTGAGAAAGCCCGTCATGGCATCCAGCGCCGCAGGGGGATCCACCCCAACGTGGGCCGCAGCCGCCAGCGCCGCCAGCGCGTTCTCGACATTGTGGACACCGGTCTGCTCCCAGTCGACCGTCCCGAGCGATCCTCCCGCGCGGGTCACCGAAAAACGCGAGCCATCGGTGGACAGAAGTTCCGCCTGCCATTCGGCCGATGCATCCTTGATGGAGAAATTCTGTCTCGGTGTCCAGCAGCCCATGGCGAGGGTTTCCTCCAGGTTCGCGTCGTCTGCCTTGCTGACGACCAGGCCCCTGCCCGGCACCACGCGGATCAGATGGTGAAACTGACGCTGGATGGCGCCAAGATCCTCGAAGATATCCGCATGGTCGAACTCCAGGTTGGTCAACACGAGGGTGCGGGGGGCGTAGTGGATAAATTTGGAACGCTTGTCGAAGAATGCCGTGTCGTACTCGTCCGCCTCGATGACGAAATAGGGGCTGTCGGTCAACCGGGCCGAGAGACCGAAGTTCCTCGGCACCCCGCCGACCAGAAAACCGGGATTGAGCCCGGCAACCTCCAGAATCCACGCCAGCAGACTCGATGTCGTCGTCTTTCCGTGGGTACCCGCTACCGCCAGGACGTGCCGGCCGGCGAGCACGTGCTGCCCGAGCCATCGCGGGCCCGAATCGTACGGCACACCCTCGTTCAGGATGTGTTCAACCACCGGGTTCCCGCGCGTCATGACATTTCCCACGATCACGCAGTCCACGCCCGGGGGGATGTGATTCGCCTCGTATCCCTCCAGCAACTGGATTCCCGCCGCCTCGAGCTGGGTGCTCATTGGCGGATAGACGTTGGAATCCGATCCGGACACCTCGTATCCCGACTCGCGGGCGATCAATGCGATGCCGCCCATGAAGGTCCCGCAGATACCCAGAATGTGAATAGGCATGACGCCGAAGACCCTTACGATTTACGTTTCGCCCGATCGACGGGGAACGGTCCGCAAGCACGGATGCCTGCTGCGAGCGCTCGCTGCCGGGGTCACCCGGCCATCGACGGTGGAAACACCAAGCCCATTACCAGGGCACTCAACACCATGTAACCCAGGCTGACGAATACGCCCGCCGAAAACGGGCGGGACAGCGCATGCCGGAAGATGTGCCCGTAGACCACGATCAACCAGACGACGAGAAACAGGTAGCCGAGGGTCGCTGGCACATTGTCGACCCCCCGCGCCTCGCTGGCGTACAGGGAATAGACGAGCGGCAACGCAACCAGCCCCAGAACGATCCCCGCCCCCGCCAACGCGGTCAGGGTCTGATCGAACCTCGCTGCGTGACCCGATACGCGAAGTAGCAACCAGGTATAAAAGGCCAGCATTGCGACATCCAGCGCTGTCTGCATCGTACCGCTTAGCCCCCCGTAAAGGGGGACAGCCAGGAACAGTCCGACCGCAGCGTAGCCGGCAAGCGCAAGCGTCAGCAGGGGGCGGGAGGCGGGAAGGTCCTGGGGAACGGCCGTCAGCAGACAGAGGTTGACGAAGGGCCGGGCGAGGCCGGCCACCAGGGATGGGATCGACGGGTCGGACACAGGATCAGGTCACCAGCCGGTAGCAGGGTTCGTAATGGGTACCCGGGAGTTTCATTCTGGACTGCGCGACGAAAGCGGCGAGCAGATCGTCGAGCGATCTCACGACATCTCTGTCACCGCGGATGTCGAACGGCCCGTGCGCCTCGATGGCCCGAATCCCCTCGTCCTTCACATTACCCGCCACGATGCCCGAGAACGCCCGGCGCAGGTCCGCGGCAAGCTCGTGCCTGTCCCGGTCGCGATGCAGCTCCAGGCCGGCCATGTTGTCATGGTTTGGAACGAAGGGCTTCTGGAATGCCGCACCGATACTCAACAACCAGTTGAAATAGTAGGCGTCACTGCGTTCCCGCCGGTAACCACGCACCTCTTCGATGCCACGACGCAACTCTCGCGCTACCAGCGGGGCGTCGCCGATGACGATCTTGTAGTGTTGCTGCGCCTCGAAACCCAGTGTCGCGCCGATGAACTCGTGTATGCGGGCGAAATATTCCCCGGCGCCCGAGGGTCCGGTGAATATCAGTGGAAACGGAACCTCGGCGTTTGCCGGATGCAACAGGATCCCGAGCAGATAGAGGATCTCCTCCGCCGTGCCCGCACCGCCCGGGAACACCACGATTCCGTGCCCCACCCGAACGAAGGCTTCGAGACGCTTCTCGATATCCGGCATGATCACCAGTTCGTTCACGATCGGGTTGGGGGATTCCGCAGCGATGATGCCCGGCTCGGTGATGCCAAGATAGCGTCCCGAATAGACACGCTGCTTCGCGTGCCCGATGGTCGCCCCCTTCATCGGGCCCTTCATCGCACCGGGTCCACATCCGGTGCACACGTTCAATCCCCTGAGTCCAAGTTCGTACCCGACGTCCTTGGTGTAGTCGTATTCCTCGCGGGAAATGGAATGTCCACCCCAGCACACCACCATGTTGGGATTGGTCTGCGGAACAAGGATGCCGGCATTGCGAAGGATGTGAAAGATGGCGTTGGTGACGCCCCGCGACCCCTCGAGATCATATTTGGGATTGTTGCGGATCTCGTTGCTGACGTAGACGGTGTCTCGCAGCACGGCGAACAGGTGCTCGCGAATCCCGCGAATCATCTCACCGTCGACAAACGCCTCGGCGGGGGCGTTGTGCAGCTCCAGTTCGATACCGCGATCCTGCTGGATGACACGGATATCGAAGTCGGCGAACTCTTCCAGCACCAGCTTGGCGTCGTCGACGTGGGAACCCGAATTGAGTACCGCCAGCGAACACTGCCGGAAGGTATCGTAGAGCCCCCCCTCGCTGGTATCGCGTAGCTTGGCGACCTCGTCGCGTGACAGTACATCGAGGCTGCCCGCAGGCGCAATCCGTACCGATTCGATAATTTTCCGGGACATGGGCCTATGATAACGCGTCGGTCGCGGCTCGGGGTCCCCCGCCCGCCCGCGGTTCAGTCCCCGGCCGGCCCGAAATTCATGGCGACCGACAGCCGGAGCCCCCGGCCAAGGTGTTCGCCCACCTCGTGAGGGACCCCGGGATCGAATAACAAGAGGTCGCCCTCACGCGGGGCTAGTGCAACCTTGCCTTCCGGAGGGTGCAGCACGAGGTCGCCCGAGCGGGATGGCACGCGAACGTAGTAGACGGCGGAGATCCACTCATCATACCCGTCGTGCGAATGCAGTGTCGTGCGTTGTCCCGGGCTCATGGCATTGAACCACACCCCTTGCCGCATCGCTGCGGCGATACCGATCGCCTCAGACACCACCGGGCGGACCACCCCGAGCAACCGCGACAGCGCGGGGATCAGGGACTCAGGAATATAGACGTTCTCGAAACGCCCCGCGAAATAGTGACTCCGACACGTTTGCGGATGATCGCGATGCGCCAGGTATCCTGTCAGCAGCGCCCGGTTCAGCCCCGGCGCATCACTCAGTCGGGTCCTGACACAAACGCCTTCCGAGCGCGCACCCCAGTCCTGCAACGGCAACCGCCTCAGCCGGAATTCCGCCGTGCCCCGATTCGCAGGCGCAACGCGTTCAGACGGATGAAGCCCTCGGCGTCGCGCTGGTCGTAGGTGCCTGCATCGTCCTCGAAGGTCGCGATGTTTTCGTCGAACAGGGTGTCGGTCTCCGACCGGCGTCCGACTACCATGACGTTTCCCTTGTAGAGCTTGAGCCGGACATCGCCATTGACCCGCGCCTGCGAGGCGTCGATCAGGTCTTGCAGCATCTGCCGCTCGGGGCTCCACCAGTAGCCGTTGTAGACGAGATTCGCATAGCGCGGCATGAGGTCGTCCTTGAGATGCGCCGCCTCCCGGTCGAGGGTAATGGATTCGATGGCCCGGTGCGCGCGCAGTAGGATCGTGCCGCCGGGGGTCTCGTAGCAGCCGCGGGACTTCATGCCGACGTAACGGTTCTCGACGATATCGAGGCGGCCGACCCCGTGCGCCCCACCCAGCTCGTTCAGTCGGCCCAGCACCGCGGCAGGTGTCATCGCCTGACCGTCGATCGCCACGACATCGCCCCGCTCGAACGCGACTTCCATATAGACAGGCCGCTCGGGCGCCCGCTCGGGCGACACGGTCCAGCGCCACATCGACTCTTCGGGCTCGTTCCACGGGTCTTCCAGCACATCCCCTTCATAGGAGATATGCAGCAGGTTTGCGTCCATGGAGTAGGGCGACCTGCCGCCGCGCTTCTGCTCGATCGGAATCCCGTGGCGCTCGGCGTAGGCCATCAGCTTCTCGCGGGAATTGAGATCCCATTCCCGCCAGGGCGCGATGATCTTGACCCCGGGCTTCAGGGCATACGCGCCCAGTTCGAAGCGCACCTGATCGTTGCCCTTGCCCGTGGCACCGTGCGAGATCGCGTCGGCCCCGGTCTGGTTCGCGATCTCCACCAGGCGCTTGGCGATCAGGGGGCGCGCGATAGATGTCCCAAGCAGGTATTCGCCCTCGTACACGGCATTGGCCCGAAACATGGGAAAGACGTAGTCCCGGACGAATTCCTCGGTCAGGTCCTCGATGTAGATCTCCTCCACCCCCATGGCCTCGGCCTTGGCGCGCGCGGGTTCGACCTCCTCTCCCTGTCCGATGTCGGCGGTGAACGTCACCACCTCGCAATCGTAGGTTTCCCGCAGCCACTTCAGAATTACCGAGGTATCCAGCCCTCCGGAATACGCCAGCACCACTTTCCTTGCTTCCAACACTTGCAGACCTCACGGATTCAAGAGTCAAAAAATCAGTACCAGAAGGAATTGGAGTAGCCCGGATGCAGCGGTAGCGGAATCCGGGGACGGGTGTACGAACGAAGCCTGGATACCTGCTATTGCAGCCCGCTCGACATGGACGATTAGGCGATTGCCGGAAAATGACATACCAGATCGCGCCGGGTGAACTGCGAAGCAGTGAACGGCTTGGGCAGGAAGCCCAAGACCGGTGCCCAAGCAAAGCAGGGACAGCGCAGCGCCGGGATCGTTCGTCATCAAGACGC
>JAJDOJ010000145.1 GCA_022340215.1 Gammaproteobacteria bacterium | reverse complement strand
TGGCGTGCTGGACCAGGGCCAATCGGCCGCCGTGTTCGACAACTTTGCTTTAACTGGATTCAAAGCCACGTAACGGAATGCCGCCATCAGGTGGCGCTCGTCCATCGCTACACAGCCGAATCGCCCCTGAAACAAGTGGCCGGTAACCCGCAGTCTCGCGTTGATATACCCACTGTATAGACGATGGGTTTCTCCCACTGCTCTCGACAACCCAGAGTCCTCCGACGGGACAAGGATCAAGTGGATATGATTCGGCACAAAACAATAGGATCAGACCGCTACGCCATTCGACTTACAGGACTGCGCCAACCAGTCCTTGTAGAGAGCATAATCGTCGTCGACCAGGAACACCCGCTGACGTCTATTTCCGCGCTGCGTTACATGGTGCGCCACACAGGTGACGATAATCCGAGGAAGTCGCGACATCCAATCTTCATAAACCTATTCGAAATTAGGGTCTATCCGGAATTAGTGTTAATGGTAAGGTGTCACCGTAATGATGTAATTAGGACCGTAATTAGGGGGAACCGTCGCACCGACACCGGGCGGGACACCATCCGGGCCGATCGGTTTCGGCGCTGCACTCGACCAGGCGGTGGCGCGACAAAGCGAGGCCGCGGCAAAGATCCAGGAGTAGATGCAGCGCTCGGCCGAGGCGGTCAAGGACCTGCTCGATTCCACCCGCGCGCACAACCGGGAACTGGACCGTAACCGTGAGCTCTATGATGCCGGCTATCTCTCGGGCGAGGAGTATGCGCACGTGCAGCAGGACGTGCAGCGGCGCATCGGCGAAGTCCGCGGCGGCTTCGAGGAGGTCAACGTCGCGATCGCCGAGACCGGCGAGCAGCTCAATCAATTCGGTGTCCAGGGGGCGCTGTCGGACTTCCTGTTCGACCCCTTCAAGGATGGACTTTCCGGCATGGCGGATAGCCTGCAGCGCACCTTGACCCGCATGGCGGCGGACATCGTCGCTGCGCAACTGGCGAAGAAATTTTTCGGCGACCTCGGTGGGGGCGGCGGCGGTGAGGGCACGGGCGGGATCGTGGGCGCGTGTATCGCCATCGGCAAGAAGGTCCTGGCGATCGTCTTCCACGCCGGGGGCAGCGCGCCGACCCGCGCCGTGCCGGCGCTCGCCTTCGCCAGCGCCCCGTGCTTCGCCGCCGGCGGCGAGGTCCCGGCCATCCTGCACCGGGGCGAGGAGGTCCTCACACGAAGCGATCCCCGCCACCGGCGCAACGGCGGCGCCGGCGGGGTCAACGTCACCAACAATTTCACCATCCAGGGCGAGACATCACGCCAGAGCCAGGAACAGATCGCCGAGGCGCATGAATCCATGAGAGAGCAGGAGTTCTCATGAATCGGGATCGAATTCGATTTTCATTGGCGCACCGTTTCCTTCAGTGCATCGACCACCCATTGATTCAGACTCTTGCCCTGGGCCTGAGCTGCGCCGACGATCTCCGCGTGCAGTTGTGGAGGAACGCGCATGTTGAATTTGCCGGAGTATTCTTTTCTCGGTTCGATGCCATGCTTTTCGCATCCTTCAAGAAATACCCTCAGAGAGATCGCGCCTTCCTTCTTCAGACCCTCGATGTCCTTGGCGTAGAAGTCCGCGCCGCCGTTGAGGCCGACAAACTCGCCGCGGAACATCTCGATCTCGGGATCGTATTGAATGACGGCCCGGAAGCCGTCGATCTCCATCGTGTTCATCATAGTGTCACCCCATTTTCTCGTAACCATTCCCGGATATTGGCGACCGCGCCCTTGTCGGTATCGGGGCGCGGGTGGGGGCGGTGGAAAACCCGCACCTCATCGAACAGAAAAACCTCGAGACGGGAACCTTCCCGCTCGCTGATCTCCGCCCCGAGTGCGATGAGCAGCGCCTCGACTTCGCGCCATTGGATGTTGGCGCTGACCGGGTGGGAGAAGATCAGTTCCAGCGTCCTCTGGTGCTTGCGTTTCATGGGTAGAATAGTACCGTTAAATGGTACTGTTTTCAAGGGGCAACCCATGTGTTTTGGGTGTTGCCTCCCATGACCCCCTTCGCCGAGATCCTGCTGGACGCGGGCCGTGATTACAGCGTCGTCGGCGGGCCGGAGTTCAGCACCGGGATCGTCGCCACCGCGGCTGGGCTCGAGCAGCGCAACCAGAACTGGGAGATCGCACGCGGGCGCTGGCAACTGGGCGAGCGCCACATCAAGAAAACGATCAAGGACGCCCTGCAGGCTGCCACGCCCGGCGGTAGCCTGCAGGGTTTCCGCTTTCGGGACTGGACCGATTACGAGGTCTCGGCTGAAGATTTCGACCCGGCCTGCGCGCGCGACGTGCAACTGATCAAGCCCTACGATGACGGCAGCGGCTACGCCTATGTGCGCACCATCACCAAGCCGAGGAGCGGAGTGACCCTGGTCCGAGCGGGAAGCCCCGAAGGTTACGCCAGCCTGGATACCGCCACCGGCATTCTGTCGCTGACCCGGACAGCGAGGTCGCCCTCGCTTATCTATACGCCGAGAACCCATGCCGGGTTGAGACCGCCTTCGTGCATGGATTCACCACGGGCCAGTCTATCTGGCTGCGCGACCTGACCGGTTACTTAGATTACGGGAGATTACGAGATTACGGTGACACCTTACCATTTACTCCATTTTCTCCGTCAAACCCCACGGTTCCGTAGATACAGGTCGACCTCGTTTGCCGGGACGTATCGCCCGGCCAAGACGCAGCTCGAGTGCTAAAAGCTCCTGATCGTTCATCAATGGTCGCCCGATGCTTTGGCCTTTCATCAAGGCAGCTTCCAATTCGGGGTCCGGCTCCATCGCCAAGAACTTCGCAAGATTTTCTACCCGATCAGGTAACGGACTCACTGTAACCAGCCCATCGTCCTCTCGGCGAAAGTGCGATGGCGTGCTGGACCAGGGCCAATCGGCCGCCGTGTTCGACAACTTTGCTTTAACTGGATTCAAAGCCACGTAACGGAATGCCGCCATCAGGTGGCGCTCGTCCATCGCTACACAGCCGAATCGCCCCTGAAACAAGTGGCC
>JAJDOJ010000144.1 GCA_022340215.1 Gammaproteobacteria bacterium | reverse complement strand
TCACTGGATCGAAACCGGTGCGCGGTCCCTGACCACCGTCTATGGTCGGTTTCCGGTCCGCGGCGCACAGATCCTGGTGGTCCCGATTGGCCGCGCACGCGAACCCGTCCCATGGGCGCAGGTGATGCGCGGCGGCGGTGATGCGGCTCATCTCTACGTCGACGAAACCCGGCCTTTGAAATCCTTCCTCGAAGACTGGACGCTCTATCACGAATTCTCGCACCTTCTGCACCCCCTGCTGGACGGGAACGACACCTGGTTGTCGGAAGGCTTGGCGAGCTACTACCAGAACGTCATCCAGGCCAGGCAGGGGCGGATCGACGAAGCCGAGGCCTGGTCGAATCTCGACGCAGGTTTCCTGCGTGGAAAACGCGGGACTCCACGGGACATGTCTCTCGCCGAAGCGACCGAGAACATGCTCCGCGATCGTCTTTTCATGCGCGTGTACTGGAGCGGCGCCGCCGTGGCCCTGTTGGCGGACGCAGAACTGCGACGTCGCTCCGATGGGCGTCAATCACTGGATTCCGCACTCGATGGACTGCGCGAGTGCTGCCTTCCGTTCCAGGACACCTGGAGCGGTGAACGGCTTGTTGATCAACTCGACGCCATCACCGGCACCGACGTGTTCCGATCGCTTTACCGGCAACACCGGGACTCGGCTGAATTCCCGGACCTCACTGCCACCTACCAGCACCTGGGCCTGGCGAGAACTCCCGATGGTGGGATCCGACTCGTGGACGAGGCCGACGAAAGCTGGATTCGCCGCGCGATCATGACCGTTCCGGAACGTTGAGGTGACACGCGCGATGGGTGGGATGATCCACCGATATGCCATTGCACTCATCCTGTGTGTGCCGGCGGTTCCAGGGGCCGATGCGTCCTGCGAGGTGGTCGGGCCAACTGGCGAATCTGCAGAAATGCGCGAACTGTTGATCGATATCGACGTGATACGCGGTCGATACAACGTGCCGGCGGTGGCGTTGACGATCGTCTCGGCAGACAGGCTGATCAAGACAGTGGCGATGGGCCAGGCGAACCGCAAAGGACCCGTCCCCGCCACGCCGGACACTCTTTTCCGGATCGGATCCATTACCAAGACCTTTACGGCGCTGGCCGTACTACGTGCGCAGGATCGCGGCCTGTTGAGCCTGGATACGGAGGTCGCGAAGGCGGTGCCGGACGCGCCTCTTGTCAATCCCTGGCAGGCAACCCGGCCTGTCCGGCTCGTCCACCTGCTGGAGCACACCGCCGGACTGCTGGACCTGAGCAAGACTGAGTTCGACCACAACATTCCAGTCGGCATCGGCGAGGGACTTCGGGTCGCGCCCGAGCAGCGCGTGGTTCACTGGCCTCCCGGCATGCATGCGTCTTATTCGAATGCAGGATACGGGCTCGCCGGATACGTACTGGAAAAAGCCAGCGGCATGTCGTGGTCGAGGATCATGAGGGACTGGCTGTTCGAACCGCTTGGCATGAACGCGGCGATCGTGACGCCGGACATCCCTGCCCGAAAAACCCTGGCGGCCGGCTACGATACGGACGGCCAGACCGCTATCCCCTACTGGCACATGGTCATGCCCTCGTTCGGCGCCATCAATAGCTCGCCGCGGGAGATGGGCGCCCTGCCAAGACTTTTCCTGAACGACGGACGCGTCGACGGGAAGGTCGTTGTCAGTGAGGCCGCCATCCGGAGGATGGAGCATCCCATGACTACCCTCGCCGCGCAAAGTGGTCTGCGCTACGGGTATGGGCCTGGCCTGTACGCGTCCACCCACAAGGGATTTCTGTTCCACGGACATGGCGGCGACGGTGACGGTTATCTGTCCCGGTTCGCCTACAGCAGGCAGCTCAATCGCGGCTATTTCGTTGTCATCAACGCCTTTCATCGCCAGGCTTTACGTGAGATCGAGGACCGGATTCAGGACTATCTCGTCGAAGGGGTTCTACCTTCCGGCAAACCGAGCGAACCCCAACTTGACGCAGCTTTCCTGAGCCCCCTTGCCGGGCACTACGAATCGGTGACATGGCGTTTCCCCTGGCAAACAGGTGAAAACCGGTTTGAATCGCTTGAGGTCGTGTTTAAAGACGGAGATCTCTATCTGTTGAATGACGGGGAGATGAGAAGACTGGTCCCTGTTAATCCCCAACACTTTCGCGATGTCGACGAACCGGGAGCGACGATGGCCTTCGTGCGATCGGACGGCGTGCTGTATTTCCAAAGTGACGACGGGAATTTTCGAAAGACTGCATTGCCCGGCAACAGCGCAATCGGTCCATCCGCCGAGGCTGCCCGTTAGTCGGGGCGTTGGTCATATCGAAGTTCCCGGACGCGCGTACTCCGGAAGATATCGACGCCTCAGATCTGATTTCGCAGCCCGAGGTCGTCCGGATGAGGGAATAGATAAACCTGTCGCTCCATCCAGGGATCCGGATGTCGCCTGAAGTAGTGACGCATCAGCGTGATCGGCACCACAAGGGGGATCTCGCCACGGCGATAGGCCTCGATGCTTCCGATGATCTCCTGCTTGTCGCCGCTGTCGATACTGCGCTTGAGGTAACCCATCATGTGCTGCAGCACGTTCACGTGGCGCATGCGGTTCACCCTGCGGCCGAGTGCGGTCATAAGCTCCCCGATATACCGGGAGGCTACCGACTTCGGATCGATCCCCGACAGGTCGGCGAGCATTCGCCCCAACCTCTGGTAAGCCGCCTGCGAGTGGGCCATCACCAGATACTTGTGATCGGTGTGGAATTCGATCAGACCTGCCGGCGTCACGCCCTTCTCTAGAAGTTGCTGCCAACGCCTGTTGGTGTAGGCTCGATTGATGAAATTCTCCCGAAGAACCGGATCCTTGAGACGCCCCTCCTCCTCGACCGGCAGGTCGGGCAGACGGTCCTTCAGGACGCGCGCGTAGATCCCGGTTCCCTTGCGCTCGCCCGCCCCTCCCTTCGGGTTGTAGACCTTTACTCGTTCCATCCCGCAACTCGGAGAGTCCTTCTTGAGAATGTAGCCGTTCAACCCGCCGAACCCGGGCACTGCTTCTTCCGCATAGGCACTCAGCCGATCGGTCACATCCATGTCGGGATCGTCCGTACCCACGGCCCTCGGGGATTCCGGATCGCCGACCAGACGAATCGGTGGACGCGGGACGCCCATGCCGATGGCGACTTCCGGGCAGATCGGCACATAGTCCACGTAGCGTGAGAGGTCACCGCAGACGAACCCGTCGCGCTTGTGTCCGCCGTTGTACCGGACCTCTTCCCCGAGCAGGCAGGAACTGATCCCGATCTTTAGGCGGGGAAAGGATTCGCTGGTCCGGATACCCTGAGTCATCGTGGCGGTGACCGGTTCATGCAATCACGTCTGAATTTTCAGGCTGAAAACCGGAGTATGGGAAGCACAAACGCCTCATTTCGTAGAACCCAGTGATACGCGATGGCTTTTCGCACCTTCTTCTGCTGCGCCCGGTGTTAGGCGGGCGTTCGATCCTGCGTCTCATCGGGCGCCCTGGTTTTGTTGTCTTTGCCCCTCCTGTGCGGCGTCGGACACGTGCGGTGTTTGCTGTCGGGGCGAACACGCCGTGGGGACGAGTCGGTTTGACTCTTGAACTGGGGTACCAACGCTGCCAGCCTGTGTTTTGGCTCCTGCCGCTTCGACTGTTCGGCGCTATCTCTTGAGCTTTGCCTCGGCTCCGCCACTGGCCGGTTTGACGGATTCTGACTCAATCGTCTTCTCTGAGCAACGCGTCCGCCCCCATTCGAATCCCGGATCTGATAGAGTCCACCATTCGAGCGCATTCAGGCAAGCCGTGGTTGACTGTTGTAGGCATCGATTAGATCCTATCGCA
>JAJDOJ010000143.1 GCA_022340215.1 Gammaproteobacteria bacterium | reverse complement strand
AAGGCCTTCTTCACACACGCGGCATTGCTGGATCAGGCTTTCGCCCATTGTCCAATATTCCCCACTGCTGCCTCCCGTAGGAGTCTGGGCCGTGTCTCAGTCCCAGTGTGGCTGATCGTCCTCTCAGACCAGCTACCGATCGTCGCCTTGGTAGGCAGTTACCCCACCAACAAGCTAATCGGACGTAGGCTCATCCAATAGCGTCAGGTCTCCGAAGAGATCCCCAACTTTGCCCCTTAGGACGCATGCGGTATTAGCCCGAGTTTCCCCGGGTTGTCCCCCACTACTGGGCAGATTCCTACGCGTTACTCACCCGTCCGCCACTCGTCAGCACCTGACGCACCCCGAAGGGATTGTCTGGCCTGTTACCGTTCGACTTGCATGTGTTAAGCATGCCGCCAGCGTTCAATCTGAGCCAGGATCAAACTCTTCAGTTAAAGTTGTCTGCGGATTGCTCCGCATAACTTTACCGGACGAAGAGGTTGACCCAACCACCCCCGAAGGAGTGGATAGGTACCCTACGTCCCGTCTGTTTCTGCATCACAGACACAACGAGAGCACCCGCACAAGTCACCTGATTTATTTTTAACGAGCCTCACCGACATTTATTCGGTGGGAAGAAAACAACTATACTCGTCGGCCAAAGGAGCCGTCAACAATAATTCTACGACACTTCGTCGTTTCCTGCCTGACCTTTGTTCTCTGGCGTGTGGACTCGATCCGGCTAGGAGGCGCGCATTATAAGCCCCGCATTGAGTTCGTCAACAGCTTTGGGCGTTTTTTTTCAGGTGATCGATATTCGGGCGAATCGTCGCTTCCCGACCTGCATGACATGGGTCCGCCCCGAGGCGATCCTGAGGTCGCGGTCGGCTACCCTCTCGCCGTCGATCCGCACCGCACCCTGCTTGATCATCCGGAAGGCTTCAGACGTTGAAGGGACCAGGCCTGCGGTCTTCAAGAGATTGGCGATCGGCATACCCCCTTCGGGGGCCTGAAGGCTGTGCTCTGGCATGTCATCCGGCATCGCCCTCCGCCTGAATCTCGCGATGAACCGCTCCTTTGCCGACTGCGCGTCACTGTGGGAGTGAAAGCGTGCGACGATCTCTTCCGCCAGGCTGAACTTGATATCTCGCGGATTCGCACCCGCCTGTACACTCTTGCGTAAGTCATTGATTTCTTTTTCCGGCTTGAAGCTGAGCAGCAGGAAGTAGCGCCACATCAGCTCGTCGGACACAGACATCAGCTTGCCGAACATTTCATCCGCCGGCTCCGAGATGCCGACGTAATTGTTCAAGGACTTGGACATCTTCTGGATCCCGTCCAGCCCCTCGAGTATCGGCATGGTGATGATCGTTTGCGGCCTCTGGCCGCTATGCCTTTGCAGCTCGCGCCCGACCAGCAGATTGAATTTCTGGTCAGTACCGCCCAGTTCGACATCCGCCTTCAGGGCGACCGAGTCGTATCCTTGCACCAAGGGATACAAGAATTCATGGACCGCGATGGGCTGACCGGCGGCATACCGCTTGCTGAAATCATCGCGCTCCAGCATTCTCGCAACGGTGTATTTCGCCGCCAGGTGGATCATGTCGACCGCACTCATCTCTCCCATCCACTGGGAGTTGAAGACAACGGTCGTTCTCTCCGGATCCAGGATCTTGAAGATCTGATGCTCGTAAGTCACTGAATTCGCGCGCACATCCTCGCGAGTCAACGACCTTCGAGTGACATTTTTCCCTGTCGGATCCCCGATCATGCCGGTGAAGTCGCCAATCAGGAAAATCACCTCATGACCCAGCTCCTGGAACTGCCTTAGCTTGTTGATCAGGACGGTGTGGCCCAGGTGCAAGTCGGGTGCCGTCGGGTCGAATCCCGCCTTTACCCTGAGCGGGGTTCCTCGACCCAGCTTGTCGACCAGTTCCTCCTCTACCAGGATCTCTTCGGTGCCACGTCGAATAATGCTCAGTTGTTCATCCACGGATTCCATAAGGTTCCCTTCATCTCGGATATGGGTGGCACAAGACACGCCCCACAGGCCAGCGCGATCGAATGACGCCAGCAAGCGTATGCGATCTCGATAACCCCAGAAACACCCGTCCCGCCCCTGCTTGATTTTTGCTATATTTCAGCTAGTTAAATATAGAATCAGGGTTAGGTTTCCGAATCAAATCATAACTATATGAAAAGAAAGTATAATTCTAAATTCGTCCGGATTCTCACCGCGGCAGCGGTCGGCGTGCTGATCGTAGCCGCGCTGGCCTTCGCGTCGGGGGGGAACCATTCCCTAGATCGACGCGCGGAACCGTTGCCTGAAGTGAGCGCGATTCACGCGGCCCGGCCGTCAGTGGCGCTGGCGATTCCCTCCGAACCGACAATCGCCACGCCACCTGCCCTGGATCAGGAACAGCCGACTCCGGCCCCCTCCTCCGTACGAATTGATGACACGACGTGGCTATCGATCGAGGTCCATCCCGGAGATTCCCTGGCAAGGATTTTCAAGCGCCAGGGGATAGCTGACCAGGTGCAAACCGTGGTTAGTGCCGGCCCCGAGGCTGGCAGGCTGTCCCGGATCAGGCCCGGCGAGCAAATTCGCCTGAGTATCAGTGACGGCAAGCTGTACGGGCTCGAGTACGATATCGACAATACCCGCCGTCTGAAAGTCGAACGCTCCGGCGAGGAAATGGTTTCTTCGATCGAGCAGCGCCCTTTCGAAACCCGCACCCAAACGTCCAGTGGAATCGTCCGTGATTCCCTGTTCTCCGCAGGCAAGCAGGCCGGACTCTCGGACCGCATTATCATGGAAATCGTAGCGATCTTCGCATGGGATGTGGATTTCGCCCTCGATATCCGGCAGGGAGACAGTTTTACGGTTGTCTACGAACAATACTATCGCGACGGCAAGATGATGGGTGAAGGGGAGATCCACGCGGTGGAGTTCGTCAACCAGGGGAAATCCCACCGCGCCTTCCGTTTCACGACGGCCGATGGCAGGACGGACTATTTTTCCCCCGATGGGCGAAGCCTCAAGAAACAGTTCACCAGGACTCCAGTGAGCATTGCGCGGATCAGCTCACGCTTCAACCTGCGCCGGAAACATCCGGTTCTGAATCGTATCCGCGCCCACAAGGGGGTCGACTACGCCGCTCCCACGGGGACACCAATCAAGGCAACAGGCGACGGGAAGGTCGTTCACGTTGGAAGAAAAGGAGGCTATGGCCGGACCGTCATACTGAAGCACGGATCCAGCTACACGACGCTTTACGCCCATATGTCCCGCTATGCCCGCGGCATCAAGCCGGGCAAGTACGTCAGGCAGGGGCAGACAATCGGCTACATCGGGAAATCCGGTCTGGCGACCGGCCCGCATCTCCACTACGAGTTCAGGGTGAATGGAAAGCACCGGAACCCCCTCACGGTGACGTTTCCTCAGGCACAACCACTGCCCGCGCGAGACAGCGAGAACTTCGTGCAACAGACGGCCGAACTCAACCGGACGCTGGACGAACAGCGGCGTGCTACCGTGGCGCTGGCCATGGCGGTCAAATAGGGCTGAATCGACGGGCGAATTCCTGGATAATCGTCTCGACATCGAACAGGTCAGCTTGAATCGGTAGTCCGGATAGCTCGAGGGTCTCCTGCCAGCCAGCTCTTCATCCCATCCTGCATCGGTATCGAGTCACGAATCCACACCGGGCGCGCAATGTTCTACATCGGTCTTATGTCCGGCACGAGCATGGACGCGGTCGACGCTGTGCTCGTCGACTTCAATGGCGACACACCGCGCCTTGTAGCGACCCACACACACCCGTTGCCCGTAGATGTCACCGCGGCCGTACAGTACCTGAGTCATAATCCATCGCCCCTCAGGGCAATTGGCGAACTCGACGTCGCCATTGGCAGGCTGTTTGCCGAATCGGCCAACACCCTTGTTCGAAACTCGGGCGTTGCGGCTTCCTCCATTGCGGCCATTGGCAGCCATGGCCAGACCGTATATCACCAGCCAACCGGCCCGGAGCGTCATTCGATACAGCTCGGCGACCCCAACACGATAGTGGAGCGCACGGGTATCACGACAGTCGCCGACTTCAGACGGCGGGACATGGCGGCCGGAGGCCAGGGCGCCCCCCTGGCTCCGGCCTACCACCGGCATGTCTTCCAATCGCCCGAGATGAACCGCGTGGTACTGAATATCGGCGGCATCGCGAACGTTACCGTATTGCCTCGAGATCCCCGTCGAGCGGTGCTCGGGTTCGATACCGGGCCCGGAAACGGTCTGATGGATTCATGGGTCCGCGGGCAAGGGCGTGGCAACTACGATTCCGCCGGGGACTGGGCACGTTCGGGGATGATCGACCCGCTGCTGCTCGACCGCATGCTGGCGGACCCCTATTTCTCCCTGGCCCCGCCAAAAAGCACGGGACGAGAATATTTCAGCGAGGAATGGATCGGCAGGGTGGTGGAAGGCGCAGAACAGGCGGCTGCACCGCAGGATGTACAGGCCACACTGCTGGAGCTCACCGCCGTCACGATCGGCCGTTCGCTGGCAGACGTGCTACCGGCCCCGGCGGAGGTGTACGTATGCGGTGGCGGGGCACACAACACCTATCTGATGGAACGGCTCCGCAGCCACTGTCCCGGACATCGAATCTCGACGACGGAAGCGCTGGGGACGGACCCCGACTGGGTCGAAGCCATGGCGTTCGCCTGGCTGGCAATGCGAACCCTGGCCGGGGAGCCCGGCAATATCACATCGGTGACGGGGGCCAGGCACCCGGCAATACTCGGCGGTATCTACCGGGCCTGAGGGATTGAGGGAGGGAACTGCCGAAAACCCGGGAAACCGGCAAGATCCGGTTCCCCATTGCCTCCGCAGATCAGGGAGAGAACGACGACCCGCAGCCACAGGTCGTCGTGGCATTCGGATTGCGGATAACAAACTGCGCGCCCTCGAGGCCGTCGGTGTAATCGATCTCGGCGCCGACGAGATACTGAAAACTCATTGGATCGATCAACAGCGTGACCCCCCCTTTCTCTACCTCGGTATCCCCATCCTGGACGGTTTCGTCGAAGGTAAATCCATACTGGAAGCCTGAACACCCGCCACCACTGACGAATACCCTTAACTTGAGCTGCTCGTTTTCCTCTTCATCGATCAATTCCTTGACCTTGGCCGCCGCCGCATCCGTGAAGATCAATGGCGCCTCCGTGGTCGTAGCTGTAGCTGTTTGTGACATTGCGATTCCCTCTGGAAAATAGCGATCAATGCAAAACCTTAAAATAACCGAGAAAATTAGTCAAGAATAAGCGCTCCCCCTTCCCCGATCAGGAAACCAACCAGGGATAGGTATTCTCGATTTTTTTCAGACCCTTGGTTTTCGGAACGATACTGATCGTAAGCACCCTCGGCTGGAAATCCGGGGGCAGGAGAATATCCCCCTCTACGACCTGAAAATACTTGAAGGCAAAACCGGGAGACGTCTTCTCGCCCAGTTCCTTTCGCGATAGCGTCTTGGGAACGCCCCGCACCTCGCCGCTGACACTGATCCTGAGGTTTCCCTTCACCAGCTTTCGACCCTTGCGCTTCTGCATCAGAATGACCTTGTAGTGAAACTGTCCCCCATTCCCGGCGGACAGCAACTCGAAGTCCATCACCCCAAGTCCGTTCTGGACCTTGCCCGGAGACACCACATGCTTGTAGAACGCGAGGTCCTTGTTGCACTGGAGAATACGGGCCTCGCTTTCCTCCACAATGGCACGCAAATCTTCCATGGTCCTGCCGTCCACCTCCATGTCCCGTTCCAGCATGACGATCCTGCCGAGCAGTTCCGAGCGGAGGCTGGTCAATTCACGCGTCTTGATTCGAAGATCGGCCAACTCTCCCGCCTGAGACGCGGAAAGTGCCTCGCCACGAGATAGCCCCATCCAGAATCCGATCGACCCGCCGATGACACCCGCGGCAAGCACGAGCACCAGGACAAGATCCACGTGCCCACCGATACGCGCGCCGCTGACGCAGCCGACGTCCCGAACTTGGCGGTTTGGGAGACAGCTGGCTTCTTCGTGTTTGGTCATCCCCGGAGCCACCTCTGCAACGGACTCTGGTCCACAGGCACCTCGAAACAGCCGCCGCTCTCAGCTGCCCCGATTCCCGAAACCGTATCAACCACTGTTCTCGGGCTATCGAAAATCAGGGTATCAGGGCGATGTGCTCAAGGCCCGAATGCTCCACCAACCCGAACATCAGGTTCAAATTCTGTACCGCCTGCCCTGCGGCTCCCTTGACCAGATTGTCGATCACCGACAAGACGACAATCGTGTCGCCCCCCTGCGGACGATGTACAGCGATCCGGCAGATATTAGCTCCTCGCACGCTTCGGGTTTCTGGGTGCGCGCCCTCGGGCAGCACATCGATGAAGGGCTCGCCCGCATAGCGTCTTTCGAACAGGGACTGAAGGTCCGCTCCCCTGTTCAGGGCACGCGCGTACAAGGTCGCGTGTATACCCCGGATCATGGGCGTTAGATGTGGAACGAACGTCAAACCCACGGACTCCTTAGCGATCTGTTCGAGGTTCTGCCGTATCTCGGGCAGGTGCCTGTGCCCGGGAACCGCATAGGCTTTAAAGTTCTCGCCCACCTCCGCGAGCAGCATGCCGACGGCGGCCTTGCGTCCCGCCCCGCTGACCCCGGACTTGGCATCGGCGATCAGGTCCCCGCTGTCCACAAGCCCCGCTTCCAGCAGGGGCAGCAGTCCCAGGGTGACGGCCGTAGGATAACAACCAGGATTTGCCACGAGCTTCGCGCCGCGAATCGTCTCCCGATTTAACTCGGGCAGTCCGTATACCGCTTCGCTCAGGAGTTCCGGGCACGCGTGGGGTTCTCCGTACCAGCGTTTCCACTCGACGGAATCCCGGAGCCGGAAGTCCGCGGCGAGATCGATAATCCGCGTGCCGGCGTCGAGCAAACCCGGCACGAGGTGCATCGCCGTCCCGTTCGGGGTTGCGAAAAAGACGATGTCACATCCAACCAGGACTTGAGCGTCCGGTTCCTGGAAGACCAGATCGCAAACACCCCTCAGGTTCGGAAAAATCTCGTCCAGACGGCGGCCCGCTTCGGCTCGCGAGGTCACCGCCACGACTTCCACACCGGGGTGAGCGGCCAGTAGACGTAACAACTCGACGCCCGTATAACCGGTACCGCCGACGACTCCCGCTCTGATCATCTTTCCCGCTCCATGCATCACCAACCCAGAACTTCAAACCGAACGACCGCGCACGAATCGCTTGCGTCGATGCCAATCCATTAAGGCGATTTCTGTCAAGTGACATACCATCCTACTTGTCTCTGTCGTCTGTCCTCTTATGTTGCGACAACCGTTGCATAGTTCGACTATGCGCCTGTTGTCACGCCTTGATGACAAACGATCCCGGCGCGGCGCTGTCCCTGCTTTGCTTGGGCACCGGTCTTGGGCTTCCTGCCCAAGCCGTTCACTGCTTCGCAGCTCACCCGGTGCGATCTGGTATGCCATTTTCCGGCAATCGCCTAAACGCGGCGCGCGATGGGGTCGATTCTGCTCCAGCTTTGATTCAATCATACCGTGTGCGCACGGGAGCGGGAACGACAGGCCGGCGCGATCTGGCATAATCCGCTATCCGAGGCGCCGGTGAACCCCTTCGCTTCATCAGGAACAGCTTCCCGAATCAACGGTAACCCGATGAAGACCTGGCGCAACGCGATCGCGGTTTTCAGGAACCAGTTCCACCTGGCGCGCATCCATATCGCGCGCCCCGACGCCCTGCTCTCACTGGCCATACTGGGTTTGGTTACAGGAATCGTGACGGGATTGGTGATCGTGCTGTTCCGGTACGCGATCGATGGCTTGCGGATATTACTCATCTTGCCGCCCTGATCGCGGTATTCGAGCTGACCCAGAACCCTCACATCATCATGCCCGGGATGCTGGCAATCGTCGTCGCCAACCTGATCAGCGGCCGGTTGTTCGGCTGCCGTTCCGTTTTTCGCGTCCTGCTCAAGGCCAGGGGTCTGGACTATACCCATGATCCCGTGGTTCAGGCGATGCGACGTGTCGGCGTGGCCAGATCGATGGACAAGTCGTTCGTCTCGATATTGAGGGTTGCGACACAGAGTCGCTATTGACAATCATTCTCATTCGTACTAGTGTTGCCAACAGACAGTGACTGGGGGGCGAAACAATGTACGTATGCATCTGCAACGCCGTGACCGACAAACAAATCCAGCGCGAGATCGACAACGGCGCAACTTCCATGCGCGACCTAAGCCGATCCCTCGGCGTGGCAACCTGTTGTGGAGTCTGCGGCATGTGCGCCAGATCCATGCTCAGGGATGCGGGCGAGCAAACCGACGCATTGGCATCGGGACCCGCCTGACTGCTGAGTTCCAAGGCTCTCCGGTTTCCCGAACCAACCAGCTCGCCACCAGCCGGGAATCCGGGGCGATTTCCTAATCCCCCGATCCACGCGGCGCCACCCCAGGACGGGATACTCTAAGGGGTTCCATACCGGCAACGGCCAAATAACCGCGTTTGTTCCGGTCGGGACATGGAATTGACGCCGTACAGCCCGATTGCTAACGTGTCTGGTTTGTAGGTTGGCATTCGTGCAACACGCATCCCAGCGCATCGACAAATCCGGCAACCGGAAGGGAGAGGGGGCAGTGAAAGGCGACAAGAAAGTCATCGACTACCTGAACAAGGCCCTGAGCAACGAACTCACGGCGATCAATCAGTATTTCCTGCACGCGCGCATGTTTCGAAACTGGGGTCTGCACGAACTCGACGGGCACGAGTACAAGGAATCGGTCGACGAGATGAAACACGCCGATGCACTGATCGAGCGCATCCTGTTTCTCGAGGGCCTACCCAACCTTCAGGATCTCGGCAAGCTCCGCATCGGCGAACACCCGGCGGAAATGCTCGAATGCGATCTTCAGCTGGAGAAAGACGCCGTTCCCCTGCTGCGCGAGGCCATCGCTCACTGCGAATCCACCTCGGACTACGTCTCGCGCGAACTGCTCGCAGACATCCTTGCCTCGGAGGAAGAACACATCGACTGGCTGGAGACCCAGCTGGAGCTGATCGATCGCATCGGAACGAAGAACTACCTGCAATCGAAGATGTAACCGGCGCACGGTATGGCCGGATTCGCAATATCAGCAGGGAAAGAGTCCCCGTGTCGGGGACGACTGTACCGGTATCGGCCCGTCATGTATCGGGTTACCCGCCATGACGAGCGGGCCGGATCGTCCGGAACCTCCGCAAATCCGGGTTCGGATTCACGACTCGCGATTTCTACACGCCATTGTTCGGTCTAGCCTGGATGCCCTGGATCAAGGCATTTCACATCATCTTCATGGTGACCTGGTTCGCGGGCCTGTTCTATCTCCCCAGGCTATTCGTCTATCATTCCATGGCCGGAAACGACTCGCGGGGCATCGCGCGCTTCGTGATCATGGAGCGGAAACTGTTCTGGGGCATCATGACCCCCGGGGCGATCGTCACCGTCGTGCTCGGCCTGTGGATGCTCGTGGCGAACTGGTCCGGGTATATGCATGCCGGATGGATGCACACCAAGTTGTTTCTGATCCTGCTCCTGATCGGCTATCATGTCTGGTGCGGAAAACTGCTGATCGACTTCCGCAACGGCGAAAACCGGCATTCCCACGTATGGTACCGCTGGTTCAATGAAGTGCCGGTCGTTTTCCTGATCGGGATCGTAGTGCTCGCCGTCGTTCGGCCCTTCTAGACCCATTCGCGAACCGTCATGCGCAGTTCCCCCGGCGGCGCCGTTTCCGCACGTGCTTGCACTGGCATCGTTACATCGGGCTTGCGGCGGCCACCATCACTTCCCTGCTCGCGCTGACGGGCATCTTCGTGCAGCACACCGCGAAGCTCGGCCTCGAACGGCACCCGGGGTACGATTTCGGCGCCGTCCCCAGCACCGCTCGGGACGGCATCGAGGCATTCGTTACGCCGCACACAGACCGGGTTGCACGGGCGTGGTGCCAGCCTCCCTAGCGCTTGCCGGCACGCATCAGACCACCGAGCCCAGCCCCGACCAGTTCGCGATTGACCGTCTCCCGGATAACGATCGGGTCTTCGAGCCGTATGACCGTTTCGAGGATCTCGGCGGCCCGGGCTCGGGTGAAGCTCGAGATCATCCACTTGACGCGGGACAGCCCCGACACCGTGACGCTGAGGTTATCCATTCCCATACCCAGCAGCAGGATGGCCGATGCCGGGTCACTGGCCATCTCGCCACAGACGCCTACCGTCTTACCTGCGGCATGGACCCCGCGCACCACGTCGATCAACGCAAGCAGCACGGCCGGATGCATGGTGCGGTACAGTTCGGCGACACGGGCGTTGTTCCGATCAACCGCCAGTAGATACTGCACCAGGTCGTTGGTACCCACGCTGACGAAAGAAACCCTCGAGGCGATCTTTTCCGCCAGGTACACGGCCGAAGGCACTTCGATCATGACACCTATCTCGGGTTCCACGACCTGGACACCCTCCTCCACGAGTTCCGACCACGCCTGGCGGACAAGTCCAAGCGCCTCGTCCACCTCTCCCACCGCACTGATCATCGGAAACATCACCTTGAGGTTGTTCAGCCCGACATTGGCGCGCAGCATCGCGCGCATCTGGGTCAGAAATATCTCGGGATGGTCGAGCGTGATGCGGATACCGCGCCAACCCAGGAAGGGGTTATCCTCCTTGATCGGGAAGTAGGGAAGGATCTTGTCACCCCCGACATCCAGGGTCCGCAGTGTAACCGGACGCGGCGCCACCGCTTCCAGCACCTGGCGGTAGATGCGGGTTTGCTCCTGTTCGCTGGGGAACCGGTCCCTGACCATGAAGGGAAACTCGGTCCGGTAAAGACCCACGCCGTCGGAACCGGCCAGAAACGCCACGTTGATATCCGCCAGCAATCCACTGTTGACATAGACGGGGATACGCTCGCCGTCCGCCGTGATCGCCGGTTTCGCGGCCAGCTCCGCCAGCCCCTCGGAGAGCTCGATCTCCTCGAGCTGAAAGCGCTCGTATTCGGCGCGGATCTGGGGGCCCGGTTCCAGGTAGACTCGACCGCTATAGCCATCGACGATGACCTCTCGTCCATCCAGTCGGCCGTAGGGAAGATCGACCGCGCCCATGACCGCCGGTATCCCCAGGGCGCGGGCGAGGATCGCAACGTGGGACGATGCCGAACCCCTGCCCGAAATCACACCCGTCAGTCGCTCCGGGGCAATGTCCGCGAGTTCCGCTACGCTCACGTTTTCCCCGACCAGCACGAGTCTCGACGGTTGTCCTTCACCAGACAGGCGCGGAGTCTTCTCCAGGTACAGCAGCAGTCGTCTGCCCAGATCGCGGATATCTTCTCCGCGCTCGCGGAGATAGGTGTCGTCCATCTCATCGAAGACCGCCGCACTCTCCTCGATGGTGTCGCGCAGGGCCGCGGGCGCCCACTTCCCCGCCCGGATACGCTCCACGGTATGTTGTGTGAGCGCATCACTGCCGAGGATCATGATGTAGGCGTCGAACAGCGCCCGTTCTTCGGCCGGCAGGATCTGCCCCATGCGCTCCTTAAGCCTCAACAGTTCGGACTGCACACTCTGCACCGCGGCCAGAAACAGACTCACCTCGGTCTCGATGTCCACCGGCGCACGATTGGGTACGGCGCTCAGATTTGCACTGGGATAGGCGACCCACGCGGTACCGATCGCCACGCCGGGCGCACCCTCGATGCCGCGAATGGCCAGATCCGAATCCTCGCTTTCCCGGCGAAGGGCATCCAGCTCGCCACTGAGCTCGGCGTGAATGATCGTGCCCGCGAGCTGGGCGGCAAGTGTAATCAGAAACGCTGTCTGCTCGTCATCGAACCGCCGGCACTCTGTCTGCTGGACGACAAGGACTCCCAGAATCTTGCGGTGCTGAATGATGGGGATGCCGAGAAAGGCCCGGTAACGCTCCTCCCCGGTCTGTGGAAAGTACTTATATCTCGGATGGCTGGGCGCATCTTCCAGGTTGATCGGCTCAGCGCGTTGCGCAACCAGCCCGACCAGTCCCTCGCTGAAATCGATTCTGACGTTATAAAGGCATTCCGGGTTCAGGCCGTCGGTCGCCATCAACAGGAGTTCGGTGGTTCCCGGCGGCACCAGGTAGACCGAACAGACATCTACCCGCAGCACCTTCTTGACCCGATGAACGATGATCTCGAGCGCACCACCATGATCGGCGGTGGAATTGACTTCCTGAATGATTCGCTGCAGGAGGTCAAGCATGCGCCGGAGCCAGATCGCGCTCGTTAATTCTCAAGGGAACGCATCGGAGGGCCACCATTCGGGAAAACCAGTGGGGCGAGCTCGCGCAGGGCGCGCTCATAGACATGTCGCTTGAAGAAAACGACGTCACGGGCCGGTTGCCAATAGTCAACCCAGCGCCAACCATCGAACTCCGGGCGATGCGACGAGGCAAGATTCACGTCCGACTCGCTTCCGACCATCCTCAACATGAACCAGACCTGTTTCTGCCCGACGCAGCAGGGCTGGACGTGGTGTCGTATCATGCGACGCGGTAGACGATATCGCAGCCATCCGCGGGTGGCGCCTATCACCTCCACGTGTTCCGACAGTAATCCCGTCTCTTCACGAAGTTCCCGGAACATCGCCTCGCGCGGCGTCTCATGGCTTCGGATACCGCCCTGGGGAAACTGCCAGGCGTTCTGACCCAAACGCTTGCACCAGAACACGCTTTGTCTTTCGTTACACAGGATTATGCCGACGTTTGGCCTGAATCCATCCGAATCAATCACTTGTAACTCTGAATCAGAATCGCTCAAAACTTACGATTCATTCTTCCACATGGCCCGCCAATGGGCAAATCCGGTATCGCACCGACGGGGGTGCGGATAAAATGCCACGCTCATTGGACCGCGATATACCGGGAAATCCATGAGTGTTGCGCTTTTCGATCTCGACAATACCCTGCTGGGCGGCGACAGCGACTATCTCTGGGGCCGGTTCCTCGTGCTGCGCGGCGTGGTCGACGGCGAAGAATACGAACGCAGGAACCGGGAATTCTACGAGCGCTACCACACCGGTACGCTCGACATCTACGAGTTCGCGCGGTTCGCCTACCGCCCGCTCGCGGACAATCCCCTCAGTGAGCTGAACGACCTGCGTAGCGAGTACGTGCGGGAACTGATCCGCCCGATCGTCCTGCCTGCGGCCCTGGAACTGCTGGAAAGGCACCGGCGACGCGGCGACCGGGCCGTCATCATTACAGCGACGAACCGGTTCGTCACCCGCCCCATCGCGGACGAACTGGGCGTGACCGATCTCATCGCGACGGAGCCCGAATTCCGGGACGGCGCCTATACGGGCGAGCTCGCCGGTATTCCCTGCTTCCGGGAGGGCAAGGTGGAGCGGCTGAGACTGTGGCTGCAGGAAAACGGGGAGGATCTCGAGGACAGCTGGTTCTACAGCGATTCGCACAATGACATCCCGCTGCTGGAACAGGTGACACATGCTGTCGCCGTAGATCCCGACGATACGCTGCGACGCGTCGCAGCGCAGCGGGGCTGGCCGGTCATCTCGCTGCGGGAACCGCAGCGGAACGGAGAGACGGGGAACGCGGCATGACGCAGCCCTCTCGTGAACTAGGCGAACTGCTTCTGTACTACCGCTGGCTGCGGTTCTACGGGTACAACGACGCCCACAGCGGTAACGCCTCGATCCGCATCGGGCCGGACGTCTGGATCACGCCGACGGGGGCCTGTGCAGACACCCTTGCGAGCAGCGAATTCATCCACTGTGACACGGGCGGTGGCATCGATCCGGGCGCCTCGCTTGACGCACCGCTCCATCTTGAGATCTACCGGCAAAACCCCGACGCGGGGGCCGTTCTGCACAGCCACTGTCCGCACGCCGTCGCGATGACGATGGGGGGAGACGATTTCGTCCCGGCGGACTTTGAGGGACGCCTCTATTTTCCGAAAGTGCCGGTCTTCGATATCCGGTACGAGCAGTATATTAAGAAGAGTCCGCGGATCATCGGCGCGGCACTGGCGATGCACCGTGTCGTCATCTCGCGGGGGCATGGCGTCTATGCCTGGGGAGAGAACCTCAACCAGGCCTACAAGTGGACATGCTCGCTGGAAATGTCGGCAATGACGGCCTGGCTCGCCGGTCAGATCGGACCGCGCTGAAACCTAAGGCGATTACCGGAAAATGACAGACCAGATCGCGCCGGGTGAGCTGCGAAGCAGTGAACGGCTTGGGCAGGAAGCCCAAGACCGGTGCCCAAGCAAAGCAGGGACAGCGCCGCGCCGGGATCGTCCGTCATCAAGACGCGACAACAGGCGCATCGTCGAACGATGGAACGGTTGTCGCAACACAGAGGACGGACGACAAAGACACGCAGGATGGTATGTCATTGGACAGAAATCGCCTCATCCCGTAAAACGCGTTGCTGTTGCTGCTGGCCGAGTGGTAGGAGCCGGCCGCGACCTCGGCGTCGATCAGATTTCCTCCAACTCGAAGTCTTCCTTCGTCGCGCCGCAATCGGGACAGGACCAGTTCAGGGGAACATCCTCCCAGCGGGTGCCGGGTACGATACCCTCTTCGGGCGCCCCCTTTTCCTCGTCATAGACCCACCCGCAGATGACGCAGATATAGGTCTTGTACTCGGTGGCGACTGCATTCGACATACTCACTTTCCCGTTGATCTCTCGTTTACGATGAACCCGGTCCATCCTGGCCAGGATCAGCCCGTCATGGACACCACTGCCATTCCCGTCGTCCTGGTGTTCGGCGGCACGGATCCCACCGGGGGAGCAGGCCTGCAGGCCGACATCGAGACCATCGCCGCGCTGGGAGCCCACGCTGCGCCGGTAGTCACGGCGGTGACGGTGCAGAATACTACCAATGCGATTGATTTTGCGCCACAACCGGGGGCACTCGTAGTGCAACAGGCGAGGCGGGTGCTCGAGGACATCCGCGTTTCCGCGTTCAAGATCGGTATGACGGGGAGCGTTGAGGTGGTCGAGGCCATCGCCTCGATACTTGGCGATAACCCCGATATCCCGATGGTTCTGGATCCTGTCCTGACCGCAGGGGGCGGCGCCACCCTGAGTGAGGACAGCGTAGCCGATGCGATCCGTGAATCCCTGATCCCCCTGGCGACGATCGCAACACCGAACAGCCTGGAGGCGCGCCGGCTCGCCCGTGGCCCCGAGGATCTCGTCGCCTGCGCAGAGTCCCTGATCAGGGATGGCGCGAGGTTCGTGCTGGTCACGGGGACCCATGAGGACACCGGAGCGGTCATCAATACGCTCTACAGTACCGCGGGTCCCCTCGACACCTGCCGGTGGGATCGTCTCCCCGGAAGCTACCACGGTTCCGGCTGTACCCTGGCATCGGCGATCGGTGCCCTACTGGCGGCACGCCGGGACGCAGTCACAGCGAGCCGCGAGGCGCAACGGTACACCTGGAATGCCCTGAAACACGGATTTCGCCCCGGACTTGGCCAGTTCCTCCCGGATCGCTTCCACGGCATGCGATGAACGCAAGGAACGGAGCGAAACTGCGCGGCCTGTATGTCGTCACCGACAATGTGCTGACCCCCCCGGGGATCCTGCAGGAACGCGTCGCACTGGCGATCGGCGGTGGGGCACGAGTGGTTCAATTCCGAGACAAGACAAGACGCGGGGCGCGCACGCTCGAGCACGTTCGTGAACTGGCGGCCCTTTGCCGCCGCCACGGAGTCCCACTGATTGTCAATGACGACGCGGAACTGGCGCGCGACGCCGGCGCCGACGGTGTTCATCTCGGCCAAGATGACGCCGGTATCGACGTGGCACGACGTATCCTGGGCCCGAACGCCATCATCGGCGTCTCGTGCTACGATCGCCTCGACCTCGCCATCGACGCCAGCGAATCGGGCGCCAGTTATGTGGCCTTCGGCCGATTCTTCCCCTCCGAGACGAAACCGCAAGCCGTACACGCCGCAGCTGAGCTCATCCCTGTGGCCCGGCGTCGTCTCGACCTGCCGATCTGCGCGATCGGCGGGATCGACGGGGACAACGCGGGGCGGCTCGTCGAGGCGGGGGCGGACATGGTCGCCGTCGTTGGTGGGGTCTTCGCCCAGTGCGACATCGCCGCCGCGGCGGGGCGCATTTCACGGTGGTTCGTGTAGAATTCCGCCTCCGTCGCCATCGGAACTCGCGCTCGACTTGCCCGCGACGGCGATCGTTTCAATTATCCGACCCATCTCAGCAGGACGACGAGCCATGACCGATGCGCACGATATCTTTCTCAGGGCCCAGCAACATATCCCCGGCGGGGTCAATTCCCCGGTGCGCGCATTCCGCAGCGTGGGCGGAGATCCCGTATTCGTCGAACGCGCGCAGGGGCCCTACCTGTACGACACCTCGGAAAAGCGCTACATCGACTATGTCGGATCTTGGGGGCCCATGATCCTCGGTCACGCCCATCCGCAGGTTCTGGAAGCGGTGTGCGAGGCTGCTGCCAGAGGCTTGAGTTTCGGCGCTCCGACCGAGTCCGAAACCGCCATGGCCGAAAAGGTCTGCGAAATGGTGCCCTCGATCGAGATGGTGCGGATGGTCAATTCCGGAACCGAGGCCACCATGAGCGCGATACGCCTGGCCCGCGGATACACAGGCCGTGACGCCATCGTCAAGTTCGACGGCTGCTATCACGGCCACGGGGATTCGCTGCTGGTCAAGGCGGGATCCGGCGCGCTGACGCTCGGGGTCCCCAGTTCCCCCGGCGTACCGGAGAGCCTGGCGGCCTATACCCTCACCCTCGACTACAACGACGCCGACCTGGTCCGCGAGACGTTTGCGCAGCGAGGGGACGAGATCGCCTGCGTTATCGTGGAACCGGTGGCAGGCAACATGAACTGCGTGCCACCGGTGGAGGGTTTTCTGGAGGCCCTGCGCGAGGCCTGCGACCGCCACGGGAGCCTCCTGATCTTCGACGAGGTCATGACCGGTTTCCGTGTCTCCGCCGGCGGCGCACAGGCCGTCTACGGTGTCAGACCCGACCTCACCACCCTAGGCAAGGTGATCGGCGGCGGGATGCCGGTCGGGGCCTTCGGCGGACGCCGCGACATCATGGAATGGCTGGCCCCCCTGGGACCGGTCTATCAGGCGGGCACCCTTTCGGGAAACCCGATCGCCATGGCCGCCGGACTGAAGACTCTGGAACTGATCTCGGCGCCGGGGTTCTTCGAGGCGCTTTCGGAGAAGACGACGCGTCTCGTCGAAGGCATCGTGGAACGCTCGCGACGTGCCGGTGTCGCGATGTCCGCCAATTACCTCGGCGGCATGTTCGGCCTGTTCTTCACCGACGCACCGCGTGTCACCAACCTCTCGCAGGTCACGGCCTGCGACATCGAGCGCTTCAAGACCTTCTTCCACGGCATGCTGGCACGCGGCGTCTACCTGGCGCCATCCGCCTTCGAGGCGGGATTCGTGTCCTCGTCGCATACAGAGACGGATCTGGACGAGACGCTGGACGCGGTGCAGGCAGTATTGTCGGAACTGGCCTGAGAGAGCGCTGCGTACTCACTCCAGGAAACGACGCTGCCATTCCAGGTACATCCCGTGCACGCGCTCCGTGTAGGTCTCGCCATCCGGGAATTCGCCGGGATCCAGGGCGTCAAACACATAGTAATGGGCAGTCTTGTTGCGCGACCGGAGCACTTCCAGAATTTTCATGGGCAGCAGGACGTTCGGCCGCCACTCGAAATCCTCCTGCGCCTCGTAGTGCAGGAATACAGGCACGATCGGCACACCCGTCTTCAGTGAGATGTCGAAGGCCCCGAAGCGGAATGACTCAAAGATCCGTCTCCCCTTGCACCCGCCTTCCGGATACAGGGCCACACAGCCTCCCTGCTCCAACTCGGCCACAATGCTCTCGTAGGCCTCCCTGCGCGAATCGCGCGCCTCGCGCTGGACGTACAGCGTCCCGGCCGCCTCGCTGATCCTCCCGGCGAACCACCAGTCCCGGACCTCGATCTTCGCCAGGGAGTGCACGGGGAACAGCGCCGGGATGCCGATATCCTCGAACGCCGAGGGATGATTCGCGATCATGATGTAGGTGTCGGGCAGCGGATGGGCGTTCTGCTGGTGCAAGCGCAGCTCCACGCCCAGAGCGCGGACAAAGGTCCGGCACCAAAACCGGAACAACTGCGGGTAGAAGGAGCGCAGCAGCCGGTGAGGCAACCAGGAGAGGAGATAGAGTGCCAGGGTCAGCACTGCCAGATCCACGCCGAACACCAGATAGCGGACCGACCGCAACAGGATATGGATCACCGGGGCGAAACCGCCGTCCGTCCGCGCTGGAACGGGAGGCCTTGCACGGTCACAGGCGGGCGTATATCCGGCAGGCGTCACGCAATTTCGAAGCGAGCGCGTCCGACATGGGAGCCTTGTCGACATGCCATCGCCAGTTGTCGACGGTCGCCCCCGGTGTGTTCATCCTCGCCTCGCTGCCCAGACCCAGGAAGTCCTGCATCGGGATGACGGCAAAGCGGGCACGCGAGGCAAGCGCGGCGCGGATCATCGGCCAGGGCATCGGTTCACCGGGAAATCCCAGGTACGAGGAGACCTCCCATCGGACCCGATTTTCCAGCGACTCGTACCATCCCAGTGTCGTGTCGTTGTCGTGTGTCCCGGTATAGACCACGCTGTGAGATCCGATGTTGTGCGGCAGATAGGGGTTCTCGGGGCGGCCATCGAATCCGAACTGTAGGATCTTCATGCCCGGGATGCCGAACCGCTTCCTCAGGGCGACCACATCCGGGGTGATCGTGCCGAGGTCCTCGGCCACCAGCGGCAGATCGGGAAAGGCCTCGCGCAGGTTCTGCAGCAGCCCCTCCCCAGGAGCAGGGACCCACGCCCCGTTGATCGCGGTTTCCTCGTCCGCATCGATCTCCCAGAACGCCTCCAGACCGCGGAAATGGTCGAGGCGCACAACGTCGAACAGGTTCAACTGCGTGCGCACGCGCTCTTTCCACCACTGGAATCCGCTGGCTTCCATCACATCCCAGCGATACAGCGGATTCCCCCAGCGCTGTCCGGTCTCGGAGAAATAGTCCGGCGGCACCCCGGCCACCTTCTCCGACCGCCCCTTTGAATCCACAGTGAACAACTCGCGATGGGCCCAGACATCCGCGCTGTCGTGTGCGACGAATATCGGCATATCGCCGAACATCAGGATACCGTGGCGCTTCGCATAGGCCTTCAGTTCGCGCCACTGGGTATAGAACACGAACTGCTCGAAGCGGACCTGGGCGATCTCCCCCGCATGCCGCTCACGCTCTGTTCGCAACGCTTCGGGCGCGCGATCGCGCAGTTCGGGAGGCCAGTTCCACCACTCGCTGTCCCCACAGTGCCGCCGAAGCACCACGTAGAGGGCATAGTCCTCGAGCCAGCCCTCCTCCGCGGAGACGAATGACAGGAATGCCTTATTCAGGGCACCTTCGGAACCTGTGAGAAACCGCTTCTCCGCATGGCGCAAGGCATCCTGCCGAACCTCGGGAGGCCCCTGCCCCGGCGGGTCCTGCCGGAATCCCTTGAGCAGGCCGCGGTCACGCAGCCAGTCCAGGCTGATGAACGCCGGGTTGCCGGCATGTACCGACAGGCACTGGTATGGAGACCGGTCCCGATGCGTCGGACCCAGCGGCAACACCTGCCATAGCGTCATACCCGCGGCGTGCAGGAACTCGATGAAGCGGTACGCTTCGTGTCCGAAGTCCCCATCGCACCCGTCGGGACTTGGCAGCGACGTGGGGTGCAGCAGAATGCCGGCTCGCCGGCGATCCAATACCCCCGCCACCTTCCTCAAGACTCTCGGCCCGGACGCATCGCCCCGCCCATGACCGGGGACCCGTGACCCTCGGTAAAGACCTTGGAGAGATATTCGGGAGGCGGCTCCCCGAGGATACGATAGAGCGCGTTCAGGTGATGACGATATAATCGCTCGAAATTACTGACCGACTCGGCGTCGTTGTAGTCGCCAAACCACCAGAACCAGTCCGAACCCTCGCAAACGGCAAGCTGGTACTCTGCCTCTTCGCGTTGCTCGGCGCTCAGGCGGTTCCCCGACAGGACCTTGTCGTAGATCCGCTTGGCTTCGATGAGCATGTCCCAGCCCCGGTTCTTCTCCGAATCGCCGATCCAGGTGGAAAAGGTTCCGTACACCCAGCTCCCCGACACCAGTCCAGGCAATTCCCGGGTTCCGGTCCCGCGATCGAGGAACTCGGAGAACGTGGTCAGCCGGATCCGGGGATGCTCCGACAGTTCGCGGTACAGCGCCGTAAGGAAGTAATACCCGTTCTCGGGGTAGTGTTCCCAGGCATTTTCGCCGTCCAGGATGATGCTCACGAGCCCGTCTTCCCTGCCGGCGCAGGCCTCAGCGATGTGCTCCAGGTGGGTCAGCAGGTTCGCGACAGCGTCATCAGCGTGCCAGGTGGCATAGGAGAATCCGATCAGGTCGGAGAGCCCATCGTCCCGGAACATGCATCTCATCTTTCCCTGTCCGATCCGGTAGGGCGCATGCAGACAATCTCCATCATGGATTGCCAGGGCCGCGCGTTTCATGCTGTTGCGCAGTACGTTCTGCCCTGTGGCCACCCACTCGAAGCCGGCCTGCTCGAGAAGCGTCACGGCCGCATCGCTCACGCTGCCCTCCGAGGGCCAGCATCCGGCCGGATCGAACCCGAAATGCCCGCGAAAACACTCGATGCCCCGATCGATATGCCAGCGCGCGCGGTCCTCGCCACCGGGATACGAACCCAGCTCGGGGAGCGGGGCATCCGGCATGGCCTCATGGGCAGTTTCCAGGTCCAGCAACAGCGGTACGATAGGGTGGGCGAAGGGGGTGACGGAGAGTTCGACGCGCCCGCTTCGCGCGAGGTCGCGGTACCGCCCGACGACCGCCGAGATCAGCTCGCCGATCACCCTCAGCAGCAGACGGCGTTCGTGCACCGTGTAGCCGCTCCCCTTCTCCATGAGGCGGCTGATGCGGGAATCGTCCCGCCGCACGGACTCACCCATCCAGGCCAGGTGATACCAGACCAGCAGGTCGCTGAGATACTGGTCGTTGACGTAGATGGCCGATTCCGGGTGCCGACCCAACCACTTCGCGACCCGCGCGAGTCCACGGAAATGCGGAAAACGCCGGATCATCCTCTCCTCGTTGGCGCGCACCGCGTTTCGGACCAGAACCATCCTCTGCTCCGGATCCTCCGGGTGCGACTCGCAGACCAGCGCAGCGAGCAGCGGATCCCGCAGGGGCTCTCCGTCGACCTCGAAGGCGCTGATCTGGCGGGCATAGTCGTCGATCTGCTCCAGCAGCGTCGGTGTGAAGTTCACGACCGCCTTCGAGCCGGGCACCTTCTCCAGGTGAGCCGCCATGTCGACGTAATCCTTGATCGCGTGGAGGTAGGTCCACGGAAGACTGTAGGCTCCCGTAGTGGGGTCCCGGTACTCCGGCTGGTGCATATGCCAGCACAGCACCACATCCAGTTTTTCGTCAGCGGACACGACGCGCCCGCTGTCCGAGCATATCAGGGACGACCAGCGTCACGCCACCGTCGCTCACATAGAAACGCCGCGCGTCCTCCTCGCGGTCCTCGCCGATGACCGTGCCGTCGGCG
Organism: Gammaproteobacteria bacterium; assembly: GCA_022340215.1. NCBI lineage: Bacteria > Pseudomonadati > Pseudomonadota > Gammaproteobacteria > Gammaproteobacteria bacterium. The sequence continues at coordinate 10,585 of JAJDOJ010000143.1, read as the reverse complement.
ATCACGCATCCCTTGTCGATCACGGCCCTGCGGATCCGGCAATTTTTGCCGATGACGACGTTCGGCAGGACCACGGTGTCCTCGATCATTGACCAGGAGCTCACCGCGACATTGGTGAACAGGAGCGAGTGGCGCACCGTGGCACCCGATATGATGCACCCTCCCGAGACCATCGAATCCAGGGCCATGCCCCGGTGGTCCTCGTCGTCGAACACGAACTTGGCGGGGGGCGCCTGCACCTGGTAGGTCCAGATCGGCCAGAACGCGTCGTATAGGTTCAGTTCGGGTGTCACTCCGATCAGCTCCATATTTGCGGCCCAGTAAGCGTCCACCGTCCCCACATCGCGCCAGTAGGCCTGCTGGGACTCCTGGGACTCCTGGGTCTCCTGCACATCCCTGAAGGGATAGGCATAGGCCCGGTAGCGACCGATTACGCTGGGGATTATGTTGTGCCCGAAATCGTGGCTCGAGCCGGGCACGTCCGCGTCCTTGATGAGCTGCTCGATGAGAAAATTGGTATTGAACACATAGATCCCCATGGATGCCAACGCGGTGTCGCCGCTGCCGGGAACGGGCTCGGGCGCCTCCGGCTTTTCCGCAAACCGCAACACACGACCGGTTTCGTCGACACTCATGACCCCGAAGGCACGCGCCTGTTCCACGGAGATTTCGCTGCAACCCACCGTCAGATCCGCCTTTTTCTCCACGTGGTAGGCCAGCATCGGACCATAGTCCATCTTGTAGATGTGGTCCCCGGCCAGCACGAGGAGGTATTCCGGCTCGTCGCTGCGGATGATGTCGATATTCTGGAAAACAGCGTCGGCGGTACCCTGATACCACGACGTGGCGATCCGCTGCTGGGCCGGCAGCAGCTCTACGTACTCGCCGAACTCACCCCTGAGGAAACCCCAGCCGTGCTGAATATGCTTGATCAGCGAGTGGGATTTGTACTGCGTGGCGACACCGACGCGCCGGATACCGGAATTGATGCAATTCGACAGCGGGAAGTCGATGATGCGGAACTTGCCCCCGAAGGGTACGGCCGGTTTCGCCCGCCACTGGGTCAGCGGACCCAAGCGGGAGCCGCGGCCCCCGGCGAGAATCAGGGCCAGTGTTTCCTTGGTGAGATGGCTGACGAACCGGGGAAATTGTTCATGCTTCATCGATCAGTTCCGCTTTCCTGTGCATCGCAGCCTCCTGGTAGGATGTCCGCCAGGGTAAAAAGGGGCCATGCCCCGCTGGCGGTGTTTGTGCCGAAAGATCGGCATGCCCGGTACGCTTGCGGCGAGGACCCGAGCGGATAACCCCGTATGTTAGCGGGAGAACATGACGCCATCCATTCACCGACTCCGGAAATCCCGCAAGGGTCGGACCAATTTGGGCGCACGAGAGAAACGATCCGACACTTCGAACAGGAGCGCAGCGCATTTTTTCGGCGACGACAGGGTCAGGTGACTGACGCTTGGCGATTGCCCCGGCGACAACCCTCATCATTGGTTATTATCTCCCCGTGAACGTGGGCCCGCGCCTGCACAGGATACAAGCCCCTCGAATAAGTGGGATGAGGAATTATATCCACAATCCCTGGCCAGAGTAGGTCCCAATTGACAAAAATCAAACTTAAATCCACCGCCGAAATCAGCCAAGGGATGCATCGAATCCTCGAGGCGCGTCATCACGACCCGTTCGATGTGCTGGGTCGCCAACACGATGCGAATGGGGCCCTCGTCAGGGTATTCATGCCGAGAGCGGAAACCGTTCGAATCGCCGGGGGTGGCCCCGGGCTGGAGCGCATCCAAGGCACGGATTTTTTCGAGTGTCGGGGCCCCGATGACGTATTGACCCCACGATATCAGCTTGACTGGACCGACAGGCAGGGACGCGAACATCAGTCCTACGACCCCTACACCTTCGGCCCCCAGCTCTCCGACTACGATCTGCATCTGTTTGGCGAGGGACGCCACTGGTACGTCTACCGCTTGCTCGGCGCCCACCTGCACACCGTCGACGGGATCGGCGGGGTACGGTTCTCGACATGGGCCCCGAACGCTGAGCGTGTGAGTGTCGTGGGCGAGTTCAACGACTGGGACGGTCGCTGCAGCCAGATGCGCATCCGCGGATCGAGCGGGGTTTGGGAACTGTTCCTGCCCGGTCTTGGGCCGGGCACGCTGTACAAGTTCGAGATCCGCAACCGGTTCGACGGCAGGATCTATCTGAAATCAGACCCCTACGGACAACTTTGCGAGCTGCGACCTTCCACGGCCTCGGAGGTGGCGCCGCCCGACGAGTGGGATTGGGGAGACGCAGCCTGGATCGCCGAACGCGCCAGCAATGACTGGCTGCACACGCCACTTTCGGTCTACGAGGTGCATCTCGGTTCCTGGACGAGGGGCGAGAACGGCGGATTTCTCGACTACCGGGCACTGGCGAAGCGACTGGTCGCCTACGTCAAGAAGCTCGGTTTCACGCACATCGAACTGCTGCCCATCACCGAGCATCTGCATGACGCATCCTGGGGGTATCAGACCATAGGGATGTTCGCGCCGACCCGCCGCTTCGGCATGCCCGAGGACCTCCGTTATTTCGTGGACCACTGCCATCGCAACGGTATTGGCGTTATCCTCGACTGGGTCCCTGCGCACTTCCCCAAAGATGCCCACGGGCTCGCGCGCTTCGACGGCACCCCGCTGTACGAACACGAAGACCCGCGCAAGGGGGAACGCCGAGACAGGGGCACGTTGATCTACAACTACGGCAGAAACGAGGTCACCAACTACCTGCTGGCCAGCGCCATGTACTGGCTGGAGGAGTTTCACATCGACGGCCTGCGCGTGGACGCCGTCGCCTCGATGCTCTATCTGGACTATTCGCGCGAAGAGGGTGACTGGCACCCGAACGAGTACGGCGGCAACGAGAATCTCGAGGCGATCGAGTTCCTCAGGGAGTTCAACAACGTCACGCAGCGCGAGTGTCCCGGGACCCTGGTGATGGCCGAGGAATCCACCGCCTGGCCCCAGGTGACCCGACCGACCTGGCTTGGCGGCCTGGGATTCTCCATGAAATGGAACATGGGCTGGATGCACGACGCCCTCGAGTACATGGCCAAGGATCCGATCCATCGTCACTACCACCACGACCGGCTGACCTTCGGGCTGCTCTATTCCTTCACCGAGAACTTCATCCTGCCCTTCTGCCACGACGAGGTGGTGCACGGCAAGGGCTCGATGATCGGGAAAATGCCCGGCGACGAGTGGCGGAAATTCGCGAACCTGCGCCTGCTCTACACCTACATGTTCACCTACCCCGGCAAGAAACTGCTCTTCATGGGGAGCGAGTTCGGCCAGGGCCGCGAGTGGAATGCCGACGCGTCGCTTGACTGGGCGGAACTGGAACAGTCGAACAACCGGGGCGTGCAGGCCCTGATCGCCGAACTCAACCGCCTGTATCGCGAAGTCCCTGCCATTCACAGGCACGACTTCGAGGCGCGCGGTTTCGAGTGGATCGACTGCCACGACGCTCAGCAGTCGGTGCTCAGTTACCAGCGCCGCGTCGGGGACGATCTGGTCGTCGTGGTGCTCAATTTCACCCCGGTACCGCGGCCCGGCTACCGGCTCGGCATACCCAGAGCCGGCAACTACCGGGAGCGCCTCAATTCCGACTCCCGCTATTTCGGGGGCACCAACCTCGGCAACGGGGGCATGGTGGTCGCCGAACCAACGCCGAGCATGGGGCACCCTTGGTCCCTCAATCTGACCCTCCCCCCCCTGGCGGGGATCGTGCTGATTCCAGAGTAGCGGTCGCACGACCGGCGAGATGGATCCGCAACTAATGAAGCTGCTCTACGTCGCCAGCGAGTCCTATCCCCTGATCAAGACCGGCGGACTCGGCGATGTCGCGGGCAGCCTGCCGCCGGCCCTGGGCGCGCGGGGACACGACGTCGCCCTGCTGCTGCCGGCGTATCAGGGTGTCGCGGAGCAGGTCGAGGGACTGGAAACCGTATCCGGTCTCGCCCTGACGGGCGGCAGCGGCACCCTGCTCAGGGGCCGGCTGCCCGGTGCCGATATCACCTTGCTGTTGCTTGACGCGCCGGAATATTTCCTCCGTGAGGGCAACCCCTATCTCGCCCCGGACGGTTCCCCCTGGCAGGACAACGCACAGCGGTTCGCACTGTTCGCGAGGGCTGCAGTCGCCGTTGCGCTCGATCGCGCCGGTCTGAGCTGGACCCCCGATCTGATTCATTGCAACGACTGGCAGACCGCCCTGGCTCCGGCGCTACTGGCGGGCGAGCCGGCTCGCCCCGCAACCGTCTTTACCATTCACAACCTGGCCTACCAGGGGCTGTTTCCGGCGCCGACCTTGCGTGCCCTTGGGCTACCACCGTGCCTTTGGTCAGTGGACGGGCTGGAGTTTCACGGCAACCTCTCCTTCATAAAGGGCGGGCTGTTCTTTGCCGACAGGATCACGACGGTCAGTCCGACCTACGCCCGGGAGATCCAGACCGCGGCCCACGGCGCCGGGCTCGACGGACTGCTCCGCCACCGTGCGGCGAAACTGTCGGGCATCCTGAACGGAATCGACGAGACCGCCTGGGACCCCGCCACCGATCCTCACCTGACGGTGAACTACGATGTGGACAGCCTCGAAAACAAACACGCCAACCGGACCGCATTGCGCAACCGTATGCAGCTTCCGGACCGCCCGCAACTGCCTGTCGTAGGGATGGTCGGCCGCCTGGTCGAACAGAAAGGCGTGGACCTGACCCTCGACGCGATGTCGAACCTCACCGGCCTCCCGTTGCAGATCGTGGTGCTCGGCAGCGGCGATAGATCGTTCGAAACGGCGCTGCTCGAATGGGCGGCGCGGTTCCCCGACAGGATCGCGGTTCACGTCGGCTACGACGAGGGCCTGGCCCACCTGATCGAGGCAGGCGCCGACATGTTTCTCATGCCGTCGCGCTTCGAACCCTGCGGACTGAACCAGATGTACAGCCTGCGCTATGGAACCGTCCCCGTCGTCAGGGCCACCGGTGGCCTGGCGGACACCGTGATCGACGCCACTGAGGACAATCTTTCCGCCGGAACCGCCAATGGCATCACCTTCACCGACATCACCTCCGCGGCGCTGGTGGAGGCCGTCAAGCGCGCGCTCGCGCTGGAACGGGACGCGAGCGCCTGGCGGGGTCTGCAGGAACGCGGTATGTCGATCGATTGCTCCTGGGATCGCCGCGCCCGAGAATACGCGGACCTCTACGATGATGCGATCAGGGACCGCAAAGCCCCGTGAGCTGGATCGCCGATCGCGTCCCTCGGGGGGACATCGGGCAACGCCCATTCCCTGCGACCCGCCCACCCTTCCCCACCCGACAAACCGTCCAAGATGACCGGCACTAGCGACCACCCCGAGTTTCCCCTGGAGATCGTCCACCTCAACCATGCCGCCGTCGGCCCCTGGCCGCGCCGCACCGTGGCGGCGGTCGAGCGGTTTGCCAGGGACAACCTGGCCTGCGGCTCAAGCCACTACGGCAAATGGCTGGAGGCCGAACAGGCGCTGAGAGAGACCCTGCGGCGTCTGGTGAACGCCGCCTCCGCCGACGACATCGCGCTGCTGAAGAGCACCTCGGAGGCGTTGTCCGTGGTGGCCTACGGGATCGACTGGCGCGTCGGGGACAACGTCGTCTTCGGCCGGCAGGAGTTCCCTTCGAATCGCGTGGTGTGGGAGTCACTGGCGCCGCGTTTCGGCGTCGAGACACGCCGGATAGACCTGTACGGCGCGGTCCCATCCGAGGAGGCCCTGCTGCAGGCGATCGATGGTTCCACCCGCCTGCTGTCGGTCAGTTCCGTCCAGTACGACACCGGCTACCGCATGGATCTCCGGCGCCTGGGAGAGGTCTGCCGGGACCGAGGGGTTGTGTTCTGCGTCGACGCCATTCAGAGCGTCGGCGCGTTTCCCCTCGACGTGAGGGAGATCCACGCGGATTTCGCCATGGCCGATGGGCATAAGTGGATGCTCGGTCCGGAGGGACTGGCGTTGTTTTATTGTTCCCCCGAATGGCGTTCCCGATTGACACTGAACCAGTTCGGCTGGCACATGCTGGCGGGGCAACAGGACTACGAAAGCCTGGACTGGGCACCCGCCGCGGACGCAAGACGCTTCGAATGCGGAAGCCCGAACATGATCGCCGCGCACGCGCTTCTGGCCAGCCTGTCGCTGCTCGAGGAGACGGGGATCCCCGACGTCGCCCGTGCCATTACCGCTAACGTCTCCTTTCTGTACTCGGAGCTGCTGGCCCTCGGCGTGGAGATGGTCACGCCGGCGGATCCCGAAAAACGCGCCGGTATCGTCACCTTTCGCAGTCCCGGCGACGACGGTACGGCCCTGTATCGTCACCTCATGAGCCAGGGGATCCTCTGCGCCCGGCGGGGCGGCGGGATTCGCTTGTCTCCCCATTTCCACACCTCCCGCCAGGCGATGGCCCGCGCCCTGGAACGGATCCGGGACCGGTTGAAGTAGCGGGATCAATGCTCGCCACGCACGGACTTCGATCCTTATATTTCAATAACTTTTCCCGTTCTCGTCGGCCGGACAGCCCCCGGCGTACCGGACCGCAGACTGCGGATCGCGGCCATTGGCCGAGCTGCGTCGTGACCTTTATCACACCCATAGGAAGGGTTCGCGTCTATGGTCTATAAACCATGTATATTGGCAGTTCAGCCGTTGCGATCCAGGGAGAGGGTAAATGATCACCAGGACGAGAGACTGGATCTGGCGTGGCATCACACGTTGGTTGACCGATGACCTGGGCGGTTCGACGCCGCACCTGTCCGATTACGAACGCATGCGTCGCGAGATCCGTCCAGCCGATGTGGTGCTGGTCGAGGGCAGGAGCCGCGTCAGTGGCATCATCAAGACCGTCACCTTCAGCAACTGGACGCACGCCGCCCTGTATGTGGGCCGTATCCACGACATCGAAGACCCGGCGCTGCGCGAATACATCAACTGGCATTGTGACTGCGACCCTGGGGACGAACCGTTGATTATCGAGTCCCTCCTGGAGTCGGGCACCGTGGTCGCCCCGCTGAGCAAGTACGCCGGCTACCACATCCGGATCTGTCGTCCCAAGGGCCTTTCCCATGCGGACGCCGCCAATGTCGTGCGCTACACGGTCTCTTGTCTGACGCTCAAATACGACATCAGGCAGTTACTCGACCTGGCCAGGTTCCTGTTCCCGTTCTACGGCCTGCTGCCACGCCGCTGGCGGTCCAGCCTGTTCGCCCACAACAGTGGTGCGCCGACCCACACCGTCTGTTCCACGATGATCGCCGAGGCGTTTCACGGGGTGAACTTCCCCATCCTTCCCCTGGTGATCGAGGATGGCCACGCTTCCATGAACCTGCGCGAACGGAATGCGAAACTCTTTGCGCCGGCCGACTTCGACTACTCGCCCTATTTCGAGATCATCAAGTACCCGCTGTTCGCCGTCGACGAGCTCGCGGTCTATCGCAAACTCCCCTGGGAGGACGACGCGGATCCCGAAGGGGACAACGGTCCCGCCAGTTCCGAGCCGAAGCCCGCTTCTTTGAACGCGAGTGCGCGCACCGGCACGGGGCTGATCCGCTCATTGTTCGGACGCCGGCTGCCCGACACGCATTAGACGACCGCGGGCAGCGGACACCCAGCCGAAGCCAGCCTGGCCCGCCTCGGTACAGTATCGACGGTTCTCGATCACGGCGAGATTGTCTATGCTTCATAGGGTAGTCGGATCCTGATTTCCTCCGCCGCCACGAGTGTCTGTGAGCCCACATGACCCCATCTCCAGAAGGAATGTCCGACGATCGCGCCGTCTACCTGATTGACGGCGCCCGTTCGCCGTTTCTCAAGATGCGCGGCGGACCGGGCCCATTCAAGGCGGCCGAACTCGCCGTGCAGGCCGCCCGCGGCCTGCTACTCCGACAGCCCTTTGAACCCAGTGCCTTCGACGAGGTCATCCTGGGTTGTGTCGCCCCGGGTGCCGAGGAGACGAACATCGCCCGTGTGGCGTCTCTACGTCTCGGTTGTGGCGACCGGGTGCCCGCCTGGACCGTGCAGCGCAACTGCGCCTCGGGCCTGCAGGCGATCGACTGCGCTTATCGTAATATCCTGCTCGCCCGATCCGAGCTGGTGCTGGCCGGGGGCGTGGAGGCGATGAGCCAGGCCCCGATCCTGTTCAGCGACGAGATGGTGCGCTGGTTTTCGGACTGGCGCCAATCGCACGGGTTGCTGGCGCGGCTGCGCGCCCTGGGCCGACTCAGACCGGCCTGGCTGGCGCCGGTCATCGGACTGCTCAAAGGGCTACGCGACCCCGTGGCCGGCATCAGCATGGGACAGACGGCCGAGATCCTTGCCGCTCGCTTCGGGATCGGCAGAGAGGAGATGGATGCCTTCGCACTCGAAAGCCACCGCCGGCTCGACGCGGCGGCAGGTACCGGGCGGCTCGAGGAGATCTCGCCGGTCTTCGATCGCACCGGGAACAGCTATGTGGCCGACGATGGCCTCAGGACCGATAGCACGATGGAGAAACTCGCGGCGCTGAAGCCGGTGTTCGACAAACCATACGGTAACGTGACCGCAGGAAACAGCGCCCAGGTCAGCGACGGTGCAGCCTGGATCATCCTCGCCTCGGAGGAGGCCGTCTCGCGATACGGACTGGAACCACGGGCCCTGATCCTGGACACCCGCTGGGCGGCACTCGACCCCGCCGAGATGGGTCTCGGACCCGTGCACGCCGCTACCCCGATCCTTCGTGAACGTGGGCTCGGCATCGAGGACGTGGACTACTGGGAGATCAACGAGGCCTTTGCCGCCCAGGTACTCGCCTGCCTCTCGGCCTGGCGGGACCCCGACTATTGCCGGGACACGCTCGGTCTGGACAGGGCGCTGGGCGAGGTACCGCGGGAGCGCCTCAACGTGGACGGTGGCGGCATCAGCCTCGGACATCCGGTGGGCGCCAGCGGTGCCCGCATCGTCCTGCACCTCTGCGAGGTCCTGAAACGGACACGGAGTCGCCTCGGCATGGCATCGATCTGCATCGGCGGCGGACAGGGTGGCGCGTTGTTGATGGAAAACGTTTCGGGCGGAACATGAGCGAGACACACTGGCAGCGGGAGCGCGATGCGAGCGATATCGAGTGGCTGACGCTGGACGTCGCCGGCCGGGGTACGAATGTCCTGTCCAGCAAGGTCATCGACGCCCTCGCCGAGATCGTCGACGAACTGGCAGCCGCTCTGCCGCTCGGGGTGGTCTTCCTTTCGGGCAAACGCAACGGGTTCCTCGCAGGCGCCGACGTCAACGAGTTCACCACGCTCACCGGGCGGGAAACGACGCTGGCCTTTGTCCGCCGCGGGCAGGACCTGATGAACCGGATCGAGTCGCTTTCCTGTCCGACCGTGGCGATGATTCACGGCTTCTGCATGGGTGGTGGTCTGGAACTCTCGCTGGCCTGCGACTACCGCGTGACACTCGACGATCCGGGGACGCGGCTCGGATTTCCGGAGGTTCGGCTCGGGATCCATCCCGGCTACGGTGGTTCACTGCGCTCGGTCACGACGATCGGGGCGCCGGCCGCCATGGACCTGATGCTGAGCGGACGCAGCGTGACCTCCAGGACCGCCCTCAAGCTGGGTCTGATCGATGCCGCTCTGCCGGCGCGCCATCTGCGCGCTGCCGCCTCGAGTATGATCCGGGAGCGTCCGCCGCGACACCGTCCCGCCGGGATACCGCGACTGGCGGGCAGCCCCGTGCTCCGTCCCGCCACCGCCGCCATCCTGCGGCGCAATGTCCGCTCGAAGGTCGACCCGGCGCACTACCCCGCTCCCTTCGCACTCATCGATCTGTGGGAGGGCGCGGGCGGCAAGACGCGCCGCTGGCTCGAACTGGAGGCGGAGTCGGTCGCCGACCTGAGCACCACCCCCACGGCGAAGAACCTGGTACGCCTGTTTCTGCTCCAGGACGAACTCAAGGCGTCCGCGCACCGGGATGCCTTCACTGCCCACCACGTCCACGTCGTCGGTGGGGGCGTCATGGGCGGAGACATCGCGGCCTGGTGTGTACTCCAGGGACTGCGTGTGACCGTACAGGACGCTAACCTCGACGCGTTGGGGTCAACGGTGAAACGCGCCGCGGCGCTCTTCGAGCGGCGATTAAAGTCCGCCCGACTGGTGACCGAGGCGCTGGACCGCCTGATACCCGATCCCCAGGGACACGGCGTCGCGCGTGCGGACGTGATCATCGAGGCGATCTTCGAGGATCTCGAGGCCAAGCAGTCCCTTTTCGCCCAACTCCTTACCGCAGCACAGGAGGACGCCCTGATCGCGACCAACACCTCGAGCATTCCACTGGAGGCGCTCGCCGCGAACCTCGAGGAGCCGGGACGGCTCGTCGGCCTGCACTTCTTCAACCCGGTCGCCAAGCTGCCGCTGGTCGAGATCGTCCAGGGGCCGGCGACGCGCCAGGAGGTCCTCGGCAAGGCGCTGGCCTTTACCCGCGCGATCGACAAACTGCCGCTAAAGGTGAGCAGCAGCCCTGGTTTCCTGGTCAACCGGATCCTCCT
>JAJDOJ010000142.1 GCA_022340215.1 Gammaproteobacteria bacterium | reverse complement strand
TGACATACCAGATCGCGCCGGGTGAGCTGCGAAGCAGTGAACGGCTTGGGCAGGAAGCCCAAGACCGGTGCCCAAGCAAAGCAGGGACAGCGCCGCGCCGGGATCGTTCGTCATCAAGACGCGACAACAGGCGCATCGTCGGACGATGGAACGGTTGTCGCAACACAGAGGACGGGCGACAAAGACAAGCAGCATGGTATGTTACTTGACGGAAATCGCCGAAGTTTTACCCGGTGACTGCCGGCGTCGGGCCGGCGGTCCCTGTCTCACCGCACCGGGCAAGGCCCGGATCCAAGCGCTCTGCGGCATCCATGCGCTGACCTCTTCGCGAGGCGCCGATGCAGGACACAGATCCCCCCCCCACGATTCGCTTGTCTCCCTCCGGTAGCCAGGGCGTTCAACTGGCGCTTTCAGGGGCCTGGACCCTGGATCGCATATTCCCCTCCGACGAAACCGTTCGTCAACTACTCGCCCAACCGGACCCGCCCCAGTCCATTTCATTCCAGGGGCAGGCGGTTTCCGCCTGGGACAGCGGCCTGCTGACCTACCTGCTGGAACTCGTCAAGCTGGCGCGTTCGCGGGGAATCAAGACGGATCTGTCGGGACTCCCCGGCGGGGTACGTCGACTCATCGCCCTTTCGCTCGCGGTCCCGGAACACCACACGCCCCATGCAGTCGCATCCCAAATCGGCTTGCCCGAGCGCCTGGGCCGCGCCTCGATCAAGGCGAGCCGGGGTGTGTCCGACTTTCTCGTCTTCCTCGGTCAGACCGCGATGGCGTTTTCCGCCTTGATCCGCGGCCGAGCCCGCCATCGGCCTGCGGACTTCCTCCTGCTGCTACAGGAAGCGGGCGCCCAGGCGTTGCCGATCGTCAGTCTGGTCAGCTTGCTCGTCGGGCTGATCCTTGCCTTTATCGGCGCCGTGCAACTTCGGCAGTTCGGCGCGGAGATCTATGTTGCCGACCTGGTGGGGATCGCCATGGCACGGCAGATGGGCGCACTGATGACCGGGATCATCCTCGCGGGACGGACCGGGGCCGCCTATGCGGCGCAACTGGGCACCATGCAGGCCAACGAGGAGATCGACGCCCTGCGCACACTCGGCGTCTCCCCGATCGAGTTCCTGGTCGTACCACGCGTGCTGGCCATGCTTCTCATGATGCCGCTGCTCAGCGCGTACTCCGTCCTGATGGGCATACTCGGCGGTGCCCTCGTGTGCGTGACCTCGTTTGATATCAGCTTCATGGAGTACTACACGGAGACCGTCGTCACCGTCACCCTGCCCGATTTCATTGCGGGGACGATCTACTCCGTGGCGTTCGCGGCGATCGTCGCGCTTTCCGGTTGTCTGCGAGGCATGCAGTCGGGAAGAAACGCCTCGGCCGTCGGCACCGCCACGACTTCCGCGGTCGTCACGGCAATCGTCTGGATCGTCGTGGCGGACGCCATACTGACCGTGCTTTTCAATGCCATCGATTTCTGAGACACCGCCGACGGGCACATCCGGGCAGGCGCGACCCCATATCGAGGTGCGAGGCCTCACCCTGGCATACGGTGATTTCGTGATACAACGCGACCTGAATTTCACCATCCGCCGCGGGGACGTGTTCGTCATCATGGGCGGCAGCGGATGCGGCAAGAGCACCCTGATGCGCAGCATGATCGGTCTGATGCCGCCGACCCGGGGGAAGGTGGTCATCGACGGCGTCAGTTTCTGGAACGTATCGACGGATGCGCGGGACCGGATGATGCATCGTTCCGGCGTCACCTATCAGGGCGCCGCGCTGTGGAGCTCGATGACCCTCGCCGAGAATGTGGCGTTGCCGCTGGAGCAATACACCGAACTGCCCGCCGAGACGATCCGCGATCTGGTTGAACTGAAGCTGTCGCTGGTCGGACTGGCCGGTTTCGGAGACTATTATCCTTCGGAGATCAGTGGCGGCATGCGCAAGCGGGCGGGACTCGCGCGGGCCATTGCACTTGACCCGGACATCCTGTTCTTCGACGAGCCGTCGGCGGGACTGGACCCAATCAGTTCGCGGCGCCTCGACGATCTGATCACTGAATTGCGGGACAGCCTGGGTGCGACCGTTGTGCTTGTGACGCACGAACTGCCGACGATCTTCGGTATCGGAAACAACTCGGTGTTCCTCGATACCGACACCAGGACACAGCTCGCCACCGGCGATCCCAATGTCCTGGTGGCGGAATCGCCGGACCCCCGCGTCAGGGCGTTTCTCACCCGGGGCGAATTCGATGCGTCCGCCCTTCACCCATCGGCCGGAGAGAACACTTGAGCAGGCAGGCGAATCCAAAGCTCATCGGCGCCTTCGTCCTGGGTGCCATCGCGCTCATTCTGATCACGGTGTTCATGTTCGGATCGGGCAAGCTGTTCAAGCACACGATCACGGTGGTCATGTACTTCCAGGGATCCGTCAACGGGCTGGACGTGGGTGCGCCGGTCAAGCTGCGCGGCGTAACCCTCGGCAGGGTGTCGCGGATCAATCTCGTCTACGATACCCGACGCGACGTCCTGCTGATTCCCGTGGTTGCCGAGCTGGAACCCAGCCTCCTGGTCACCGACACGAACGGAAACATCGAGGCGCTGCACGGAGTGGAGGCCGAGGAAGCGGTCCAGCAGGGCGTGGCGCGTGGGCTGCGCGCGCAACTCGTGCCGCTGAGTCTGCTGACGGGCAAACTTTTCATCGAACTGGCAAACCGGGAAGACACCCCGGCCACCCGGGTGAGCAGGGACCCCCGGGTTCTGGAGATCCCGACGATTCCGTCCACGGCCGACCAGATCCTGGAGGTCGTCCGTACGGCAGCCAAACGCTTCAACGAACTGCCCTACGACGAGATCGTCAGGGACATCGAGCAGACCCTGGCGGCGTTTCGCCAGATCGCCTCGTCGCCGAAGATCCCCAATACGCTAGATCACGTCAATGTCGCGGCGCAGAAACTCGAGGGAATCCTGAGCCAGCTGGATACTCGTCTGGAAGGCGTGATGAACCAGCTCGACAGAACCCTGGTGGCCGGCGCGTCCCTGGCCAACTCCCTCAATGCGCAGGTCGACCCGATTTCAAGTGAGTTGCGCGACGCGATTGAAGGGGTCGCGGCACTGACTCAGAATCTGGACGACCAGGTTCAGCCCGTATCCGAGGCGACACTTGCGCTACTGGGAAGCGCGCGGCGCGCCGCGGAGAGCGCGACCGGGCTCCTGGACGGAAACGACCCCTTGGGCTTCGAGGTCTATCGTACGCTGCGCGAGCTGTCACAGGCCGCCCGATCCCTGCGAATCCTGGCCCAGTATCTCGAGCGCCATCCCGATGCACTCCTGCGGGGCAAGTCCCGCACGGGTGCCAGATAAGCGTCACGGCCATGGCGCCATCCGGTACGAGACCCGTGGCTGACACGGGAGGGCGGGCGCCAGCCGCGGAGCCGCCGGATGAGATCCGGTCCGACCACAAACCGGCAGCGAACTGGATCGTGAGCACGACCGCCATCCCAAGCAGCACCCTTCTGAGCCAGATTCGATAGGTCTCCTGCTCGATCCCGCCCTGAAGGCGCATCCCGGCAAGCAGGGCGACAGCGGCAACCGCCGCCAGCGGCAGCGTGGCCAGCACCAGGGGGCCCGTCAACATACCCACCTGGGCAAAGGCCCCGACCTGCACCGATTTGCCCACCAGAAAGCAGAGATTGAAGACCTGCACCATGACCAGTGGGGTCATGCCGACCTCCAGGGCGAAGATGACCAGCAGGGGCACCATCACGTTGACGGTTCCCGCGGTGAATCCTGCCGCCAGTCCGAAGACCAGGTAGGCCACCCAGGGACGATCGCGGATCCATCCCGTCCGAACGATGCGCAGCCGATCACCCGCCAGATGCAGGACGATGATCGCCGCCAGCAGCAGGCGAAAGGGTCCGGGGTCAACGCTGATGAGCAGCCAGGTCCCGGCAAGGGTTCCGATCGGGATCATCAGCACCAGCGGCCAGTAGCGACCGATGCTCTCGGACCAGCGCCCTCCGCGCAGGATACTGATGATGTTTACCGTGATGGTCGGCAGCAGAACAACGAGCACGGCGCTGCGGATGTCGATCAGGATGGCCAGAAAGGGAGTCGCCATCAGCGGAAACCCCAGCCCGAAGATGCCATGGACCAGTCCAGCCAGGAGCACGATCGCCCCCGCGAATATCCAGAACAGGATGCTCAAGGATTCAAGGTCCATAAGATGCCGATGATACGAGTCGATCCCGTTGCGGGTCGAGAACCGTATGTTTTGAACCCAGTGGCGCCCGCGATCCCCGGCGCAGTACAACAAAATCCTGTCATGCTGACTCCTTGAGGCCAGAAAGGAACTTCCCCATCGCGCAGGGATCGTTCGGCCGGCCTTCAGGAAGGTTGCGCTTCAATTTGGAAGACCGGAACCGCGACACGCCACCTGTCGTCACCATCGAAACCGTTCATGGTGGAGACTCGTTTGGTCCTGCAACGCTGTGCCTTGTTCTGGCCGGATGGGCTCTGTCGCCACTGCGCAGGGTCGTGCAGCGTATGCGCCCTCGGGTCGGCTGGAAGATGACCGACGGACGGTGACGCTCGGACATCGCGGTGAGGTCGAACCCGCTACCGTCGTTGTCGCTGCGAAGTACCGTACCACCGGCGCTGCGGCGACCGCGGCGTTCTCCAGTGCGTTTTCTGCCGGCAGGGCCCGGTGAATTCTGGTGATATACTGACTTCGTTTACGGATCAACTTCACCGGCAGTGTGAGTACCATGAAGGACACCGCTCAGAATTCGGAACTCGTTACCTTTCGCGGAGAGCAGATGAGCGTCGCTCAATTGCTTGACGAGTACGGTAAGCTCCGCAACGACCTGGCCAAGACCAAGAACGAGAACCGCAAGGCGGTTACCAAGCGGCGTCGGGAAAAGTCCCTCAAACCCTACCAGGCCGAACTGATCTGTTTGCAGAAATACCTGGAAAAAACCGGCACACGGATGATCATCCTGTTCGAGGGGCGGGACGCGGCGGGCAAGGGTGGAACCATACGCCGAGTCACCCGCTACATGAACGAGAAACACTACCGGGTGGTCGCCATGGGCAAGCCCACCGAGGAACAGAAAACCCAGTGGTTCTTCCAGAAGTACATCACCCAGTTCCCCCGCGGCGGCGAGATCGTGCTGTTCGACCGGAGCTGGTACAACAGGGCTATTGTCGAGCCGATCTTCGGATTCTGCACCCACGAACAGTACGAGAACTTCATGCACGGCGTCGTCGGATTCGAAAAAGATCTGGTACGTCAGGACACCATCGTGGTGAAGCTCTATTTCAGCGTCACCGAGGACGAGCAGGAAAAGCGGTTCGAGCGCCGCAAGACCGATCCGCTCCGGCAGTGGAAGCTGTCCGAGATCGATGTGCAGGCCCAGGACAGATGGGACGAGTTCACACACCAGAAGCACGAGATGCTCAGACGCACCCACACCTCCCAGGCACCCTGGACAGTGATTCGATCCAACAACAAGTACCGGGCTCGCCTAAACGCCATGAAGGTGATCCTCAACTCGGTCCCATATGAGCGCAAGAATCTCGAGCTGGACTATGTCCCCGATCCGGAAATCGTTATCTCCGGCGCCCGGGAACTCGAGATCATGGGCGCACAGATGTTGCGCGAAGGCAAATTCACGGGCTGACACGATCGAGCGCGGTCCCCGCTGTCGCCCCGCACGTCGATAAGGGAATACCCGTCGATCCGATAGTGACCGGACCGGAGATGTCGGCGGCCCGATCATCCGCTGTTCAACCGCTGCAATGGTCCATTCGCCGGCCCTGGCGACAACGCCCGCATGCAGGGAGGACCGGACGACCAGCGCGTCACTCGTCAACCGATTCTGGAAGTCGGTTACTTGCCAAATGCCCGGGTGAATGCCGTTGGCCCTAGGAGCCTGTCGGATTTAGGCGATCGTAGCGAGCATGGTGGGAGAGCGAGACAAAAAGTTCGCGATTTCGAGGCGCATAGTGGGCCTACGCAACGAGGAATCGGGGATTTTTTGGCCGTTCTCCCATCAGCGCAGTAGTAAAGCCGACAGGCTCCTAGCGTGGCCCTGGTGACTTCGGCCCATGCAATGTCACGGGCTTAGCGTGTTTCTTGCGCATGTGGATATTGAGCATCTCGACCAATACGGAGAAGGCCATTGCGAAGTAGATATAGCCCTTCGGGATATGCATCTCCAGTCCCTCGCCGATCAAGACGA
Source organism: Gammaproteobacteria bacterium (assembly GCA_022340215.1). Classification (NCBI taxonomy): domain Bacteria; kingdom Pseudomonadati; phylum Pseudomonadota; class Gammaproteobacteria; species Gammaproteobacteria bacterium. The sequence continues at coordinate 1,263 of JAJDOJ010000142.1, read as the reverse complement.
CACCAACGAGTATCAAGAAGCTCAGCGCCAGCATCTTGATGCTCGGGTGCGCATCGACAAACTCACCAATCCCCTTTGCCGCGAACATCATGACGCCGACGGCGATGATGATGGCGACGACCATGACGGGCACGTCATCTGCCATCCCGACTGCGGTGATGACTGAATCCAGCGAGAATACGATATCGACAATGGCGATTTGCCCCAAAATCATCCAGTAGCTGGTACTGACCTTGACCTGATGCTCCCCTTCTACCTTGCCTTCCATACTCTCCCAAATCTCCTGAGTACTTTTCCACAACAGGAACAGGCCGCCGAAAATCAGGATCAAGTCACGTCCCGAGATCCCCTGGTCAAGGATCGTAAACAAGGGATTGGTCAGTCGCATCATCCAGGCTAAAGACAGCAACAGCAGGATGCGCATGATCATGGCCATGGCCAACCCTTGGATGCGAGCCGCATTGCGTCGCTCCGCAGGCAGCTTGCCGACAACAATGGAGATGAAAATGATGTTGTCGATACCCAAGACGATCTCCAGCGCCGTAAGGGTAGCCAGGGCCATCCAGGCCTCGGGCCTGAAGATCCAATCGAACATGCCGGTATTCTCCAAATGGTCTACAGGAACGGACTTCACTGGTTCGCCGGGCAACCGCGTTACCTTTCGAGGCACGTGGTTCTCGTTCTCCACCCATGGATAGAACGCCTCCAAGTTCCCCCCGAATGGGCGCCTCGCTTGTCAACTCGGTAACCGCCGTTTCCGGATCGGGCATGCTGGCAGAAATCTCGGGCCGCCTCACGGAAGGGCAGCAAAAACCAGTACGCCAGCGCCGGTAGCAGCAGGATGGCGCCATGCATGTTGACCACGAACACGAGCGTCAGAAGGATGCCCATGTCGGCCTGGAACTGCAACAGCGAGAAGATTCAGGTGCAGACCCCGATCGGCAGGGTGAAGGCGAGGCTGAGCGGGCACGGTGCGATGATGGCGAACGCCAACCCTAAAAACATCACCACACACCCGGCGCCCTTGGTGATGTCACCCTAGATCTTGGCGAACCCGATGATGTGCATCGTCACATCGATGTCCCCGGTGCCGATTCGGCCGCGGATCTTTTGACGAGGGTGTCAACCCCGCTACCACGGTCTGTTGCCATCGTCATTCGTGAGTCCCCCAGTAGACCGCCTGGTCTGAGGGGTAGTCCAGTCAGTCTTTCACACCACAATCCGTGAATATTCCGCAGTTTCTCCATCGCACCAGCAGCTAAG
>JAJDOJ010000141.1 GCA_022340215.1 Gammaproteobacteria bacterium | reverse complement strand
CAGATCGCGCCGGGTGAGCTGCGAAGCAGTGAACGGCTTGGGCAGGAAGCCCAAGACCGGTGCCCAAGCAAAGCAGGGACAGCGCCGCGCCGGGATCGTTCGTCATCAAGGCGCGACAACAGGCGCATAGTCGAACTATGTAACGGTTGTCGCAACACGGAGGACGGACGACAAAGACAAGCAGGATGGTATGTCATTTGACAGAAATCGCCTAATACGCCTGTCATGACCGTCAGCCCATGTCTGAGTCTCTATGTAGGCAAGCGATTACCGTAATCTTTACTGTTAATCTGGTATGTCATTTTCCGGCAATCGCCTTATTCCGGCGGTATCTGAGGCAGGTGCGGCTGTAGATTAAACAGTCATAGCCACAGCAATCGCCAACGCCACAGTTATCACAACAAATTCGATCAGCCAATCGTCCATGAACGTAGCCCCTTATCTCCGTGGTTGCCTTACAAATCCATTCTCCCGCCATCAGTAGAGCCAATATTTGATCCGGGTCAAGAATATCCAACCCCCGCGCGCACGGGGGGCCACGGGTAGCCGAAAACCTATCGCTTGAGCGATACCTTTTGCACGAGAATCTTCCCCCTACCGGTAGCACGGCCCCTGCAGGCACCAAGTCCGCTCAGGTTATCGGTTTGACCGCCTGCGACCCTGCGCTCTAGCGGGCGGCGGTTTCAGCGGTAGCTTGAAGCTGTCTGCAAGTCCGACAGAGGGTGCCCGCATGGACTTGGTTACTGCTTCACAAGTACGTCTACCAATTGCCGGCGAACCGCTCGAACGCGGCCTGCTTCGCATTCAGTCGGGCGCGTCCATCGTCATCTCTCTCGATGAGGTCGTAGGGATCGGGTAGGGACATGGCAGGCTCCTTGGGGGTAATATTCGGACGTTAGTTGGACTACTGCCGCGAAAATTGTTCAGGCTGTAGTGGTAAGTCTGAATAATCTATACAAAACAAAGCGATAAATGTACTTTTTGAAAGCTTAGAGGCCGTGGTCTATGTCCATTCAAAGCAAAGTCGTGCTGCGCCGCTCGATTGGCGTATTTCTGATGGTCGTTTCCATCTGGCTGGCGAGCTGTCAGGCGCTGTTACAGCAGTTCTCGGGGAATGACACGGGGGGGGAGCAGACGGTCGGACGTGCATATCCTCAGGAAGGACGCGCGGAGGCTGGCTCGTGAGCGATCGGGCCGGATCGCCGGACGGTTTCGAGCCGGGCAAGCACTCGCGTCCCTACACGCGGGAACCCGCTTCGGTGCGCACGCGCGGCCTGCTTCTGTTCATCCTGCCGCTGCCCGCCCTGTTCGCCACCGTGGTCGCCCTCGCCAAGGGCACTTTTGGCGGTTTTTTCGCCGGCAGCCTGGTCTCTGCCCTGTTCCTCGCCGGGGCCCTCGGCATGCGGGTGGGGCTTGCCGCGGAGAAGGACTACGAGAGCCGGAAGATCGCCGTACCGCCCAGGATCCCGCTCAAACTCATCGGCACCATCCTGATCTCGGCCGCGACAGCCCTGGTCGCCTGGTTCGGCGCGGACGAGTCCCTGATCATGGCCGTCTCCTATGGGCTGGTGGCGTTACTGGGGGTCTATCTGACCTACGGTTTCGACCCCAGGGCGGAGAAGGTCACGTTCACCGGTTCCGGGTATACCACCGCGGAGGTCGTCGAGGCGTTGGAAGAGGCGGAGGGGCGCATCCGCGGCATCGAATCCGCCGCCCGCGAAATCGACAACGCCGAACTGAAGGAACGCCTTTCGCATATCGCCGGACAGGCCCGGGGGATCCTCGGCGTCATCGAGGACGACCCGCGCGACCTGCGGCGCGCGCGCAAGTTCCTGAACACCTATCTGGAGGGGGCGCGGAAGGTTACCGAGGGCTTTGCGAAGACTCACCGGCATCCTGGCGCGGAGGACCTCGAGCAGAACTTCCGCAACGTCCTCGACACGATCGAGCAGGTATTCGACGAGCAGCACGAAAAGCTGCTCAGGAACGATGTGTTCGATCTGGACGTGCAGATCGAGGTGCTGGCGACGCAGCTCAAGCGGGAAGGGGTCATATAGCGTCCATCCTGGACAGCAATGGTGGACTGCGCTGAACTGCGCTTGTCCACCCTACCCGGCATGATTTCGTACGGTCAGGAGAGGGGTAGGGTGGACAAGCACAGCGCAGTCCACCAGCGCATGACTCCTCAGAATTGCGCACGAGTACCACACAATCGATTGGATTCGGAAAAATACGCGACCCGTCGGTTCGACGGAGACCGCAGGTCACAGAACCCGGAGAGCATCATGAGCGAAAAGCCCACCGCAACCGCGCAAGACATCGATTCCAATCTGTTCGAGACACCGCACCTGAAGGAGGTCGAAGCGGTCGTCGTGCCGCTCGAACAGTTGCCGGCCGAAGATGCCGATCGGGTCGACTCGCTCGCCGGAGAGATCGACATCAAAGACAGCAACTCGATCATCTTCTTCGGCTCGAACGCACAGCAACACCTCACCGAGCTGTCGGACAACATGCTCGAAGGGGTGCGCAACAAGGACCTCGGGTCCGCGGGAAACGCCCTGAACGAGATGGTGATCACGCTGCGGGGATTCGATGCCGACGCCCTGGAGAAGTCGGGGTTCTTCGCGCGCCTGTTCGGCCGGGCCAAGCCGGTGGCGAGGTTCCTCGCCGGGTACGAGGAGGTGCGCAAGCAGATCGACGGGATCACCGACGACCTCGAGGAGCACAAGACCAAACTCCTCACCGACGTCGTGTCGCTGGACCGGCTCTACAAGGCGAACCTGCAGTACTTCCACGAGCTGGAGCTCTACATCGCCGCCGGGGAGAAGAAGCTCAAGGAACTCGACGACGGGGCGATCCCCGCGATGGCGGCCGAGGCCGAGGCGAGCGGCGAGATGTTGAAGGCCCAGGAGCTGCGGGACATGCGCGCCTCGCGTGACGACCTGGAACGCAGGGTCCATGATCTGCGCCTCACGCGTCAGGTGACGATGCAGAGCCTCCCCGGGATCCGCCTGGTGCAGGAGAACGACAAGGGCCTGATCACGAAGATCAATTCGACGCTGGTCAACACCGTGCCCCTGTGGCGCCAGCAACTGGCCACGGCGGTGACGATCTTCCGATCCGGCGATGCCGCGAAGACCGTCAAGGCCGCCACCGATCTCACCAACGAACTCCTCGAGCAGAACGCGGAGAACCTCAAGATCGCCACCGCCGAGGCGCGCAAGCAGATCGAGCGCGGGGCCTTCGACATCGAGTCGGTGAAACGCGCCAACGACACCCTGATCGCGACCATCGAGGAGAGTCTGCAGATCGCCGACGAGGGCAAGCGACTGCGCGAGAGCGCCGTGATCGAGCTGCAGACCTACGAGGAACAGTTGAAGCAGGCCCTGACGGCCGCGAGCGCCCGGGCGAAACCGGTCGCCGGGGAAGCGGCGGGCGAATCGAAGGGGGCCTAGGATCATGGGACTCTTCGACAAGCTCTTCGGCGAGTTCGTCGACGTCATCGAGTGGACCGATTCCTCCAACGATACCCTGGTCTCCCGGTTCGAGCGCTACGGTAACGAGATCAAGTACGGGGCGAAGCTGACGGTGCGCCCCTCGCAGGCGGCGGTGTTCGTCAACGAGGGCAAGGTCGCGGATGTCTTCGATCCCGGGATGTACGAGCTCAAGACCAACAATCTGCCGATCCTTTCCACCCTGCAGGGCTGGACCCACGGCTTCGAGAGTCCCTTCAAGGCAGAGGTCTACTTCTTCAACACCCGCCGGTTCACCGACCGGAAATGGGGCACCAAGAACCCCGTCATGCTGCGGGACCCCGAGTTCGGACCCGTCAGGCTGCGCGCCTTCGGGACCTATTCCATGCGCATCAGCGAGCCGGTGACCTTTCTCACCGAGATCGTCGGCACCGACGGCCATTTCACGACCGATGAGATCACCAACCAGTTGCGCAACCTGATCGTCTCGCGCTTTGCCACCGTGATCGGACAGTCCGGCATCCCGGTGCTGGACCTCGCGGCGAACTACGAGGATCTGGGCACCTACATCACCAACAAGATCCGGCCGGAGTTCCTCGCCTACGGGCTGGACGTGACCAACCTCCTGGTCGAGAACATCTCCCTGCCGCCCCTGGTCGAACAGGCGCTGGACAAGCGCACCAGCATGGGGGTGATCGGCAACCTGCGTGATTACGCCACCTACCAGGCGGCCGAGGCCATGACGACCGCCGCCGCCAACCCGTCCGGCGGCGCTGGCGAAGGCGTGGGTCTGGGTATCGGATTCGCGCTGGCGAACCGGATGGCGGGGTCGATGGGGCAGGGCGGGCAGACCGCGGCGGTCCCACCGCCGCTGCCCGGTTCCGCGGCACCCCGTTCGGCAAAGTATTTCACTTCCCGCGACGGTCACCCGCAGGGGCCCTTCGAGTTCGACCGGCTGGTGGAGAAGATAACGTCCCGCAAGCTGGGCCGCGACGCCCTGGTCTGGAGCAAGGAACTCGTCGAGTGGACGCCGGCGGGGCAGGTCCCGGAACTCGCCGAGGCCTTCGCCGCGGTGCCACCGCCGCTTCCCGGCGCCTGAGCACCGGACGGCTTCCGACCGGCCCCGCCGCGTGCCCCGCAAAAAGAAGCGCAGCGACACGATCCGCCACCAGTTCCCGTGTGACAATTGCGGGGCACTGCAGTCCTACGTGCCCGGCACCGACCATCTTCAGTGTCCCTACTGCCAGCACGAAACCTCGATCCCGCCATCTCCCGAGCCGATCCGGGAATACGATCTGAGGGTCGCGCTCGACGGATTGTCCAGGGCAGGTTCAAAGACACGTGACGCCGACGAGCCCCTGTCCGTCAAGTGCGACAGTTGCGGATCGCGGTTCGAGTTCGATCAGGACATCCACTCGGGAGCATGCCCGTACTGCGGGACACCGGTGGTGCTCAAGACCGACGCCCGTCCCCACCGGCCGGAGTCGTTGCTGCCCTTCTCGCTGTCCGAGGGCGAGGCGCGGCAGAGTTTCCGGCGCTGGATCGGCAAGCTGTGGTTCGCGCCCAACGACCTGAAGCGATTCGCGCGCGGCGCCGAGCGCATGCAGGGGCTCTACGTCCCTTACTGGACCTACGATTCCGACACGACGACGCGGTACACGGGCGAGCGGGGTGACGCCTACCAGGTGCCGAGGCAGGTCACCGTGGTCGTCAATGGCCGCAGGACGGTGCAGACGCGGATGGAAACGCGCATCCGCTGGACCCCCGTCAGCGGACGCGTCTCGCGGTTCTTCGACGATGTCCTGGTCGGGGCGACGAACACGCTACCGCGAAAGATCACCGACGGGCTTGCGCCCTGGGACCTGCAGAACCTGGAGCCGTATCGGGAGGAGTACCTGAGCGGGTTCTCCAGCCAGCTCTACCAGGTGGACCTGGACGAGGGATTCGCACAGGCGCGACGGATCATGGACGGCATCATCCGCGCCGACATCGCGCGCGACATCGGCGGTGACGCCCAGCGAATCCACCGGCTCGACACACAGCACCGCAACACGACCTTCAAACACCTGCTCCTGCCTGCCTGGTCGGCCGGATTCCGCTTCAAGGGCAAGGCCTACGAGTTCGCGGTCAACGGGCGAACCGGCAAGGTGCTGGGGGACCGCCCCTACAGCCCCTGGAAGATCGGCTTCGCGGCGGTGCTGGCGCTACTCCTCGCGGCCGGGGCATTCTGGGCCTGGACCGAGTACGAGAAGGCGAATCCCGGAACCGGGTCGGAGATTTACTACGAGCCGCATTACGATCAGCGTCAGGACTGGCGGTGATGGCAGCAGGATAGACGCTCTCGGAACTCCGTATTTCGCTTCCAGGGGTCACTTGGGTCCGGTTTCCGACGCCAGATTCGCTTTGATTCGATTCCATTCGCGGCGATGGTTCTGGTCGGTGCAGATCCAGGCCCGCACTTCGTCCTGTTCCCGCAATGCGGACGCTTCGGACGAGCAGAATGGCCGATCCGGATCGTGCAGTTCCTCAATCAGACTCGCGAGTCGGTCGCGGTGTACTTCCAGGGTGGCCGAATTCGATAATCCCGCCAGCCTACGATACCACTTGAACTTCTCCGGATCGGGCTCCTTGGGATCGGCCAGAACGACGCGTTCTGGCATCATCCAATGGGTACCCACGCCTCCCCGGCTACGGAACACCAGCGGCATGCCCAGGTAGTAAAGTTCCACTCTTCCGCCGCCGGTATCAACGTAGCAGGACCTGATATCTGCCATCAGTTCGTCCATGAGCCGGCTGGCAAACTTGTCGGCCGCGCCGAACTTTGCGCCGATACCGCGATCGTCAATGTAATCGACCGTGATGGCAGAGGCTTCCGCAACTACGATATGAATATCCGGCAATCCGGCGGGGTCGCCACCCTCCCCACCGGCCAGGCAGGTACCGGATCTGTCAATCAATGCGCTTCGAAGCGCCATCAGCAATGAGACCAACCCGCGATTATCCGTGGCGCCGCCGTCGGTTACCCAATAGCGGCCGGGAGTCACTTCCTGCCCATCTTGTATGTCGATCGGCAGGTTCGAAAAAACCGGTGGGAAGTTGGCGCTCGAAGCCGCCGCGGTGGTCAAGCGCACGCGCGGGTCATGCAACGCGACGTAGTGCAGACTCCAATCGCTACCAACCGCATTCGGATTGGCAACGCTCGTATCTACCCGTGGAAAACGAACCGTTGCCGGATTCAGGTTGGTGTAGATCAGGCGGCCACCCGATTCCGTGCCATATGAGCGACGGAATGCATCCGGCTTCGGTGCGAAGTTCTCTTCGAGTGGTTTCGATACGGAATAGGGGTGGCCGGCCAGTGCCGTGTTGAATATCAGACCGAAGTCCGTCACTTCCCCGAGAGTGTACTGCACGTCCGCACTTCCGTCAGCGTAAAACCGGCGGTCCATGCTCTCCTTGAGCAATTGCCCAAGTGGTGCGCTGCCCACAATGCGCCATTCCAGCACACCTTCCAGTACATCCTGAATGTACTCCTCTCCCATGGTTTCCAGAAAGGCACGCCATTGTTGGTCACTCCGCAGTTGGTTGTGGTGTATGGCGTAGTACGCAAGCGCCGCGGATCCTCCGGATACGCCGCTGGCAAGAACTAAATCGTTCAGGGCATTCATCCGCTGAAGACCGTATAGGACAGAGGCGGTATAGAATGCCGCGCGTGTCCCGCCCCCCGAGGCAGCAACCATAACAACGCGTCCGTTCTTTGCACCGGGAAGCAATCGCTTGCGCAGATCGAACAGCGCCAATGCGCTAGCGTGACTCGATTCAGGCAAGGCGTACGTTTCTTCCAGGGGCACCGGGACCGTTCGATAAAGCGACCAGGCAAAGATGGCAAAGCCCGTGACGAGTACGAGATTGAGAATATTGAAATACAGCTTGACGCGATTTTTGAGATCGTTATAGGCCCGACGCGCGTTGCCGGTATCATCTGCGGCGTTAGCCGTGTGCGCGACCGATGTCCCGCCTTCCTTTTCAGTCTGTTCAATCAGCCGCGCGAACAGTTCCAGCTTCTCGAAAGCTGCTTCTCCGGGGGCCTCGCAATGCGTGCCCTCAGGTTCGCTGGCGATCTCGACAAAGCGCGCTCCCGCGTGGATCTGAACGCAACGCGAACCTTTCGCCCCGGACTCGGGCAACAATTGGAACGCCACACGGCCGGAAGACACCTGCCGGAACGAAGCTTCGCGCTTGACACCGATCGATGCACACCGAAACACTGCGATCAGGCGTTCGCAAAGCATGCGGTTGATCCAGTACTCGTTGAACCAGAACAGCGTATATGCCGCCACCACGTACAACATCACGACGACCGAGGACTGCGTATCCAGGACAGTGGAAACGTATTGAACATCGAGAACGCGTGCCGTCGCCAATCCGATGACCACGAGTGACACCACGAGCTGACCGCCCACGAAGAACCAGCGATGGACGACCTTGATCATGACGTCCCAGCGGTCATGCACGGAACCCGCCGCGAGCACAAGGAACGATGCCAGGAAGAGCAGAACCCCTGTGACGATGGCCTGATCCCAGCTCCTTGCCAGAAACACCCCTAACGCCGACGGCAGAAAAAGATGCAACGGATGATAGAGAGGGCCATTGATCAATGCGTGGAGCGCATTGACTAACGTCGTGCGTGCAGGTACGTCGTCCGGGATGGTGAGGTCCACCTTCGGTAGCGTGTTTGCCAGCTCCCGATTCGCCCTGCTCCAGGACAGCTTATGGAAGGGGAAAAGTCTTCGCGACAGCCAGTGAGCAAGTATGAGTGACACCGTCACCAAACCGAGTGCAAAGGGAATGAACGCGTGACGGTACGGTGCCCCGTCGGCTTCCCGGGCCCCGGAACCGCCGATCAGCCACTCCCTTAGCCATCCTGTGCCGGAGGCCGGGAATACCGGCGGCGCAAACAAAAACCATGTTGCAAGCGCGGCCGTAACCAAGACAGCCCATTCCGCGAGACCGAGATGCTTCTCGCTGTAGTAATCGCTCCCGAGCCAGCCGAAAAATACCAGCAGCAGGGCCGCAAGGAAAATGAGCAGGATTCCCGCAGCGCTGTCTGCGCCGGGCCAAGTCTTGAACCAGTCGAAGGGTGCGGCGCTAATCCCCGCGGCCACGAACCACACAATGGGAATCAGCAGCAAGACGGATGCAGGCGCGTGACCCTGAAATCCCAGGGCACCATGCAACGGCGTGCCATAACTTGCGTTGGCGCGGAAGTCCAGGACTCTGAAAAACTGGTTGATCCAGCCTGGAATCTGGTGGAAGAAAAACTGAAAAACGGTGTCCACGATGTTCCCACTATCACGCCGGCTGCTGGGCGACGCGGCGAAAAGATTCCGTATTTGCAGCGCCGTTGAATGGCGATGACATGATGACTGATTATAGCTGGCCGCAACCCTGACGCCCGCCTGCCTCAGCCAATGAGAAGGGTCCCCGGGGTTTTCGAGACAATCGTGGCCGTTCCGTTGCAGAGCCCATGGAGTCGATGGCAAGGCGGCACCGGCGCACCCCGTCGCGACCGGGACATTCTGGACCTCGACCGGGGACGAAACCTCATATCAGGATACCAGGTCAGGGATCTACGACGCATGGCGACGGGTAATGGCGGTGAGTTTAACCGTACGCAGGGAAAATCCCGCGCGATTCAGGATGTCTTGGGTTTTGCGTGCCTGGCGAGAAAACGGTCCAGTTCGTTGGCGAAGTTCTGCCGGTCGCGCTGCCCGAGGGCGGGCGGTCCCCCGGATTGCACGCCGCTGCCCCGCAGGGTATCCATGAAGTCCCGCATGTTCAGGCGCGCACGGATGGTGTCCTTCGAGTAGAACTCGCCGCGCGGATTGAGCGCGTGCGCCCCCTTGTCGATCGCTTCAGCGGCCAGCGGGATGTCGGCGGTGATGACGAGGTCGCCGGGTTCGGCGCGTTTCACGATCTCATTGTCGGCCACGTCGAATCCCGGCGATACCTGGATGGCACGGATGCGCGGAGAAGGCGGCGTGTTGATGTACTGATTTGCAACGAGCGTCAGCGTCACGCCGGTCCGTGTCGCGGCCTTGAACAATATGTCGCGAATGACCTTCGGGCAGGCGTCCGCGTCGACCCAGATCTCCATCAATGCCCCGCGGTCTTTGAAAAGACGTTGATGACCACTACGCCGACGACGATAAGACCCATGCCGATCAGAGCGGGGAGATCCGGAACCTGTCTGTACAGAATCACGGCCACCAGCACAGGTGTGCGGTGGTCATCTCCAGATCGCGGGATCGCGTTCGATCGCACCGTTGCGGCGGCCGGGCATCGGCGTTGGCGTTGGCAAGGAGCCATCAGAACCGGACAAAGATCTCTCCGCCGTGCTCGATCCAGCCATGGATCATTTTTTTCGTGGTGTAGGCGCTCGCGCAGTTGCCGTTTCTGTCGATGACGATGAAGCCGCCGCGCCCGTTGACCTTGCGGGTCAGGTAGTCGATCCCGGCGCGGGTGGCGGCTTCGGCATCCATCTCCTTCATGTCGATGAAATCGGCGATCGTCTTGGAGATGACCGAGCGCATGAAGTCCTCTCCGTATCCGGTCGCCGAGACGGCGCAGGTTTCGTTATCCGCGTAGACCCCGGCCCCGATGATGGGTGAATCGCCTACACGACCCATCCGCTTGTTGACGATCCCGCCGGTCGAGGTCGCCGCGGCGAGATTGCCGTTGGGATCGCGCGCGACGGCGCCGATGGTCCCGTACTTCTGGTCTTCGCTGTCCTCTTCCAGATCGTCATGGTCGAGCATGATCTTGTGCTTCAACCGGGCCTTTTTCAGTTGTTCGAGGCGATCCGGGGTATAGAAATAATGCTCGGGCGTACGCGCCATACCGCAATGATCGGCGAATCGCATGGCCCCTTCGGCAATCAGCATGACGTGTTCGCTCTCGGTCATGACGAGGCGAGCGAGTTGTACCGGGTTGGCGATATTGTCGACGGCGGCCACGGCACCCGCAGCCAGGTTGCGGCCATCCATGATGGCGGCGTCCATTTCTACCTTACCGGCCTCGTTCAGCACCGAACCGCAGCCCGCGTTGAAAACGGGATCGTCCTCCAGGAGGGAGGCGCAGGCCTCGACCGCCTGCAGTGAAGAGCCGCCAAGTTTCAGGATCTCGCGTCCGTGCTCCAGGGTTCGACGTATACTCTCCAGGTAGCGTACCGCGGTCTTGTCGTCTTTGACGTTATCGAGCGCCCCGGCTCCGCCGTGAACCATGAGCGAATAGGTGCCATTGTGGCCCATAGAAGCCCTGTCGGAGGTGAGGGGTGCGGGGCCCTCGATGGCCCCGCGACAGTGCGGGCAACGGTATCAGAGACGTGATTTCAATTCCACTTCCAACGCCTTCTGGAATACCTGCGAGCCCGCCAGCAGCACACCCAGCTTGCCCGACAGCACGGTACCCCAGTTGACGACGATCGCACCCTCGCCGGAGCGCATATCGAACTCGAGGCCTTTGAGGTCGATGGCATCCAGGCTCCTGTGGCGGGTCGCCATGGTGATCGAGCGCCACTCGGGGATGTCGAGTTTCTGGGCGATCATGGTCGGATAGGAGGCGCCGTTGAATCGCGGATTGCACTCGATGGCGGGGAAACGCAGGCCCCGATCGGTTTGTACCACGGCCAGATCGAAGGCGAAGATTCCTTTCATATCGTTATCCTTCAGCCAGTACGCCATCTTATCGACGGCTCCCCAGGGTTCATGGCTTGCGGGCACCCGATTACCCTGGTGTTCGAACCCCTTCAGTATCTGTTCGCTGGCCGCGAGACGGACGACGTCCTTGCCGATGACCCGGTACTGCAGGTTGAGGAATGTGTCCGTCTTGACTTCCTCCTGCACCTGAACTGGCGCGTCCCTGTCGAACAGGCCCCTGGCGGCGAAAAACCCGGCCTCGTTCTCGCAACGGTGGATTCCCACGCCGGCCACCGAGACCGCGGCCTTCAGATAGCACGGGTAGACGAACTCGGCCATCTGTCGCGGGCCGATCTCCGTGACGCTGTCGAAACACCAGGTTTGAGGGACATCGACACCAAGCTGCCTTGCCAGGGCGATGAAGTTGTTCTTCGAATTGATGTATTCGACGGTCTCCAGCCACTGATGATCTCCCCAGTACATACTCTCGTGCGGACCGAAGAAGAATACCGATGGGCGGTGTCCGATGTGTTTGCCCAGATGCCTGAGATCCAGTTCCCAGATGACGTTCTCGCTGTGGCTGAGTCCGATGCGCGAATAGTGATCCGTGATGTCCGACCACAGGGGCTTGAGGTCCGGATGCAGCTGAATGAGGTCACAGGGCTCGGACAATCCCAGTGCGCGCCCAGAATAAAGGTGATTTCCGACGACGCCTTTCGCCGTGCAGTTCATGATGTCGTGGTTGATGATGTACTTGCCAGATGGCAGGTAACCGTGATCGATGGCAACCGACATAATTCTTATTTCCTCTTTGTCCGACGGGACCGGGAGCCCTTGAGGGACAGCTCCTAATACCGTTCAGGACTGCAAGAATCAGGCCTGCAAAAAGCAGGGGGATTTCCGGGAAGTGCGCACTAATGCGGGGCAAGTCCCGAACCTAGGCAGGAGTTTTTGCCCCGATATGGGACGTTCCGCCCGTGTATGCACCCAGATTGCCGGCCGCCCGTCGCGCTCCGGACCTGTCCCCCAGCCCGGTGCGGAACGGGAGCGATTGCCTTCGGGAATTCACTGGCGAACGGTTCTGGTAGAAGGCAGAATCACGTGCCTCGGGCTGGTTTGCAGAACCGTGAGAAGACGCCATGAATGAGGACCTGATCGACTGGACGCTTGCCGGTAACGCTTTCGGTATCGGCGTTTTCAGCGCCCTGTCACCGATCCTGGGGGCGATCGCGGCGAGGTTCTGGATCCCCGAGGATCGCACCGTCGCGGCCTTGATGGCATTCGGAGGCGGCGCGATCCAGTTGCTCGACCCGGTCCGGATTCATCGCAGCCCTGTTTTTCAAGACGCTCGAGACGGGGTCCTGACGCCTGGCGGGCTTTCGCGCCGTGAGTCACGTCGACCGACCATTCAGGCTCCGGCAAGGATTTCGAGCGACAAACGATAAATTATGAAGTGGCTGGTGGATATTAACGGAGACGATCCGGATGAGTAACCCTTCATCGGAACCGCGCTTTTTCAATCAGGAAGCCAGCCTGCTCGAGTTCAACCAGCGAGTGCTGACGCTGGCCGAGCGCGAGTCGAACCCGCTTCTCGAGCGTCTTAAGTTCCTGTGTATCTCCGCCAGCAACATGGACGAGTTTTTCGAGGTCCGTCTGGCGGCGATACTGGAACTGACCCGAAATCCTGCGGCGCGCACCATTCCCGACGGCATGCGGCCCACCGAGGCCGTAAAGATGCTGCACGAGCGCGCTCACGGTCTGGTCGCCAACCAGTACCGGGTGCTGAACGAGCTATTGATCCCGGAACTGAAGCAACAGGGGATTCACTTCCTCCACCGCTCTCGGTGGACCTCCCGGCAAAAGAGATGGTTGAAGGACTACTTCGAAAACTACCTGCAGCCCGTGCTGACGCCCCTGGGTCTCGATCCCTCGCACCCCTTCCCCCGGGTACTCAACAAGACGCTACACTTTATCGTCTCCCTGTCGGGCAGGGATGCCTTCGGGCGCGCGAGCGACATGGCGGTGGTCCGGGTACCGCGCTCGCTGCCTCGCGTGATGGAGTTGCCCTCCAAACTCGGTGACGGCAAGAACTTCGTTTTCCTCTCCTCTATCCTGCACGCGCATGTCGACGAACTGTTTCCGGGGATGCAGGTCAGGGGATGTCACCAGTTCCGTCTTACCCGCAACACCAATCTGTTTGTCGACGAGGAGGTGGTCGACGATGTGGCCTCGGCCCTGGAGGGGGAACTGTCGCACCGGGACTACGGCGACCCGATCCGTCTCGAGGTCTCCGACACCTGTCCTCCCGAGATGTCCGAGTATCTGCTGGACCAGTTCGAGCTGCCCTCCGAGGCACTTTACCAGGTGGCCGGGCCGGTCAACCTGCCGCGTCTCAGCACCGTCCCCGGTCTGGCGGGTCGCGCCGATCTGGAGTTTCCACCGTTCTCTCCCGCCCCGCTTCCCGAGGGATCGACGACACCGGCGCGGCATCCCGGTCACGGCGACGCGCCTGTCGGCCTGTTTGGCCGTATCCGTCAGGGCGAGATCCTTCTCCACCATCCGTACCAGTCTTTCGCGCCGGTCATCGATTTTCTGCGCCAGGCGGCCGTGGACGCGAACGTACTGGCCATTCGAATGACGCTCTACCGAACCGGGGAGAACTCCGCCATCATCGACGCCCTGGCGCGCGCGGCGCGTAACCACAAGGAGGTGACGGTGGTGGCGGAGGTCAGGGCCCGTTACGACGAGGATAACAACATCCGGCAGGCGATCCGGTTGCAGGAGGCGGGTGCGCACGTCGTCTACGGGGTGGTGGGCCTTAAGACTCACGCCAAGATGATCCTGGTGGTGCGTCGGGAGCCATACGGCTTGCGGCGGTACATGCACCTGGGTACTGGCAACTATCATCAGATCACCACGCGTTTCTATACCGATTTTGGTCTGCTCACCGACAACGAGGCCCTGGGAAGGGATTGCGCGCGGATCTTCCAGCAGCTCACCAGCCTCGGCACCACCGAGGGTCTCGAGGTCTTGCTGCAATCCCCCTTCACCCTTCACGCGGGGCTGATTCAGCGCATCGAGCGAGAGGCCAAGCACGCGCGGGAGGGGAGGCAGGCGCGCATCGTCGCCAAGATGAACGGACTGCAGGGAAAGAAGATCATCGAAACCCTCTACGAGGCCTCGCAGGCGGGCGTGCAGATCGACCTGATCGTGCGTGGCATCTGTTGCCTGCGCCCGGGGGTGCCGGGGCTATCCGAAACGATCCGGGTACGTTCCATACTCGGTCGATACCTCGAGCATCACCGTGTGTTCTTCTTCGGCAACGACGGTGATCCGGAGCTCTTTCTCGCCAGTGCCGACTGGATGAAGCGCAACCTCCTCGGTCGCGTGGAGACCTGTTTCCCGGTGCGCGAACCGGCGCTGTTCCGGCGGGTCTACGAGGAAGGCCTGAATGTGTACCTCAGGGATACCGCGGGAGCCTGGACGCTCGAGCCGGACGGCAGTTACCGGTCCGTGCAGCCGGCGGCGGGCGAGGAACCGTTTTCCGCGCAGGAGTGGTTGATGAAGCAGTATGGCGGGTAGTGCCTCCGGCAGCCGCCGAGGGTGGTGCGGCGGTCGAACCAGCGCCACTGCGGGCTACTCCACCGGGAAATCGAAATAGGTGTCCGGATCAGGCTCGTCCTTGATACCCGCGCAGGACGCTGTGCGGATCGGGACCGGATATGTCAGCGTAAATGAATCGGGATTCGATGCGCGGCTTCGGCTTTTGCACTGCATTTGTGCGCGTCTGCCTCGCAATGAGGCGCAGTAGTCGTCAGCACACTCGCTGAATCCGGCGTGAATCAAGTCTCGTGAATGGATGCAGATCGCTCGTGGCGGGACGCATTCGGGGATTTGCGACGCCAGGTCTCGGGATTGGGATGCGCTGGCATGGTGGTTGCTTCTACCGTAGTGCAGGCCAAGCCCTTTACGAAGCTGCAGGAGATCAGCCATGAGCGATGACTTCAACTGTCCCGCATACGAAAAGTCGATCCTTCACTCCGATGACGATTACGAGCCCTACGGTTATGAGTCATTCCAGCTCGTTCCGGTAGAAAGCGTACCGGAGTCCGAGGCCGTTTCCCGGTTTGGCGCTTACGAGCGTGACATCGAGTCGATGGTGCTAAGCCGGTACGGCGACTACACCGGCTGCTGAGCCGGAACCCGGGTTCTCGACGGGGAAAGGACAGGGAGAGGGAAGGGGACAATCAGTCCCGGATTCGAGTCTTTATTCCCGGGGAACGGCAACGGATGCCGTTCCCCGGGTTCTCGCCTTAGGCGATTGCCGGAAAATGACATACCGGATCGCGCCGGATTTTCGTTCGTCATCAAGGCGCGACAACAGGCGCATAGTCGAACTATGTAACGGTTGTCGCAACACAGAGGACGGACGACAAAGACAAGCAGGATGGTATGT
>JAJDOJ010000140.1 GCA_022340215.1 Gammaproteobacteria bacterium | reverse complement strand
GCTGGCATATCTGAACCACCGCTTCGTAGGTATCCCCACGACGATCGGCGTGATGGCCTCCGCGCTGATACTCTCACTGGCACTCATCGGTCTGGACGCAGTGGGCATCGCGCAGGGCCTGCGTCAGTACGAGGAATCATTCCTGCGCTCGATCGACTTTTCGGACGTGCTGATGCAGGGCATGTTGTCCCTGCTGCTGTTTGCGGCCGCGCTTCATGTCGACCTCGACGAGCTCAAAGCCTACCGCTTGCCGGTGGCAGCGCTGGCTGTGCTGGGTACGTTGGCGTCGACGCTCGTCGTGGCGTTCGGGATCTGGGTTGTGTTGCCGCTGGCGGGCGTCCAGTTGCCGCCGATGTACTGCCTGCTGTTCGGTGCCCTGATTTCCCCCACGGACCCGATCGCCGTAATGGGCATACTCCGGTCCGCCGGCGCACCGAAAGAGCTGGAACTCGTGATCGCTGGCGAGTCGTTGTTCAATGATGGCGTGGGCGTGGTGATCTTCTCGCTGCTCCTGGCGATGCTGGCTAGCGGCGTCACACCAACGCTGAGCCAGGGTCTGGATTTGTTGTTGCGCGAAGCCGGCGGCGGCCTGCTCTTCGGGCTGGTACTTGGACTTGTGGCGTTCCGAATGCTTAAGAGCGTTGACAACTACAAGGTCGAGGTCCTGCTGTCACTGGCGGCCGTCACGGGCGGCTACGCCCTGGCTAGCAGGCTGCATTTCTCCGGACCGCTTGCCATGGTGGTTGCAGGTCTCATCATCGGAAATCATGGTCGTGCGTTAGCCATGTCCGATACGACCCGCCGCTACCTGGACATGTTCTGGGAACTCATCGACGAGATATTGAATGCCATTTTATTCGTGTTGATCGGAATGGAGGTTCTGCTGGTGGTATTTTCGGTCAACCTACTGATCGCCGCCAGCTTGGCCGTCGCCGTGACTCTATTGGCAAGGCTGCTGACGGTTGGGTTGCCTATGGCTGCGCTGGAGAGCGCAATCAACCTGCCACCGGGTTCTTGGAAAGTGTTGACTTGGGGCGGTCTGCGCGGAGGCATTTCAGTGGCGCTTGCCTTGTCGCTGCCCATAGGCCCGGAGCGCAATACCGTAGTCGCACTCACCTACGGCGTCGTCGTGTTCTCCATACTTGCACAGGGTCTGTCCATCGGCCGCCTCGCGCGCCAGGCCGCACGGACCGCTGATCGGCAAGCCCGAAGTCGGGCGGACCGAGTCGAGGAACCGTAATCGCCAGGCAAGTTCTGGCCACCCGAAGCGGTATGAGGGTTGCACGCTAGCGCTCAACGATTAGCCGCGGTGCTACCCGACGTTGCAATTTGCCGGGATTGTTGCGTCCAGGAATTCGAGCAAAGGGTCTGCGCGTTGCCGGAGACCTATGGCGGGTGCCTGGTTGTCACCGTTCGTAGTTTCCTGATGCTTGAGCGTTCGCCCTTCGGCCGCGACCTAATTTGCACGCGAACGGAGTTCTCTAGCCCCCAACACCCCGCTGCTTGCGGTACGGATATCGCCGTTGTCTGTGCGGCAGCGAACTGTGGTGAAGTCTGGGGGTGGGTAATATGTTCGTTAAGTGACTGGTTTAGAATCCGCGAAAATCGCAATCGCCCGGTCCATCTAAGGAAAACAGATCATGCTCTACACTATTGCTGCGGTACTTTTGATCCTTTGGGTTCTTGGCTTGACAACCTCGTTCACCGCAGGAGGTCTGATCCACGCCCTGCTTGTGATCGCAATCATCATAGTCGTTTACCAAGTCATTAGCGGTCGTAGGGTCACCTGAGGATTTGCGCGACTGCGATGAGGGGAACGCTGTGCAGGTTCAGATTAACACCGACCACAATATTCAGCATGACGAAGCGCTGGAGGCATGGATCATCGGTGTCGTTGAGAGCGCCCTGGCCCATTCGAGCGATCACATCACCCGGGTCGAGGTCCACTTGAGCGACGAGAACGGCGGCAAGAGCGGTCAGCATGATAGGCGCTGCATGATCGAGGCTCGACTCGAGGGGCGCAGTCCCATCGCTGTCACTGACCATGCAGCCACGTTAGACAAGGCCGTTAACGGTGCCGCCGGAAAATTGGGTCGAATGATTGAAAGCGCCGCCGGCCGAGCCGCTGAATTCAAAGCGCCGACAGACTGACGCTGAGTCGAAGCGAGGTTCAGATCAACCGCTTATCTTTCTTGACGGAAGTCACTCCCTCAGTTCTTCATCGCGATGCGGACCGTCTCGTCGAACGAGTGCCGACGTCCTCGCCGACACGTGCCCAAATTCCAGGAATCTGGTGCGCCATTTAGAACGTTTATAACGCGCGTCCCAGGTTGCCCCCCCTAGTTCACGGATTGATCGCCTCTGACTCAGTGCGAGGATGTCGCCAAGGCTTTCGTGTCGCTGTTGGCTGTCCA
This sequence comes from Gammaproteobacteria bacterium, assembly GCA_022340215.1. NCBI lineage: Bacteria > Pseudomonadati > Pseudomonadota > Gammaproteobacteria > Gammaproteobacteria bacterium. The sequence goes on along the minus strand of JAJDOJ010000140.1, from coordinate 12,226 downwards.
AACCAGCACGCATATGTGCGGTATCGGACATAGACCGGAGATGGAATGCCGTCAGACCCGCTCGACCATTTCCGCGAAGTATCCGGCCGCGCGTTTGGCCCGAATTTTCGTTCGTGCGTGCGCCGGAATCATCTCGTTGGGAACAGCAACCTGCCGCACCACGTCGATTCCCGCAGCGGCGAGGGCGTCGGACTGCAGATTGCTCATCGACACCCAGCGGTCGACGCGACGGATACCCAATCAGTGCAGCGCATCGACGGAAAGCTCCTGAAAGCGCATGTCGTTGACGCCGGCAACCTGTGCGGTGCGCTCGAAATAGGATTCGGCACGATCCCCGCCGCTAGCGCGTATGCGCGCGTTGTAGACCGGCAGCGTCACGACTTCGCCCAGAGCGCGCCCTTCCTTCCGGTTGTAGACGACGATGGGGTGGGGGACGCGAGAGCTCTTTCGTGTACCACTGGGCAAAGCGCTCGGCGCTGCCGCTGCTGGTATCGACGTGGGTCGTCTACCTGGCGCTACCGTTCAGTCTGCATCCGAGCTTCGTGGTCCTGCCGTTCGCGATGCTGTTCGCGCTGAGCGTAGCGGTGACCGCCAGTACGTTCAAAAAGCATAAAATAACTTGTTGTTTTTCCACAAACAGCAATAAACTCATATCGGTTTATGCTTTCCGGGGTTTAGGATTAGATTATGGCAGATGACGCTAACACAGAAACCTGGACTCTTGACGATGGAAAAAAGTTAACCCTTCGCCATATAACACCTGGCGATGCTGTCATAGAACAGACATTCGTTCGCAAACTTTCAGCCCAGTCTCGCTACATGCGCTTTCACGGCACCATCAAAGAACTGAATAAGAAGGATCTGGCGACGTTTACGAATCCCGATCCGCTCAACGAAGAAGCCCTGATCATTCTGTACAAAGGAGAAAAGGATGAAGAAGAAGTCGGCGTTGCACGATTCGTGATCGATCCGGATGGCAATGGCTGCGAGTTTGCGGTTGTGGTTGCCGATGAATGGCAAGAACGTGGTCTCGGGGAGAAACTAATGCAAGCGCTAATAAGTCATGCTAACTCGCGCGGGATAAAACGAATCCATGGGTCCGTACTCAAAAATAACTCGGATATGCTTCAGTTCGTCAAAGGGTTGGGTTTTGAAGTAGCTGCTGACCCCGAAGATTCCTCGGTCTTGCTGGTTAATAAATATCTGAGCGAGCAGTCAAGCTAATGGGGACGAAGGTAATGGTGGTTATGACGCTGTTAAAATTGAAGGCTCAACTGACGTACAAGTGAGTCCCACAACTGGCTGGACGCCGCGTTCGGATGCTCTCTTTGTTTCCCCTTTGGCGCGCAAGCGCACGTCGGCTAAACAGTATCGCCTCGCGGCTACCGGAGACTAACCGTCGTCGCTTCGCTCTCCTTGGCGGTCGTTGTCAAGGAAGATGTCGCATTTTCTAGGCTGCTTTTTCCTTGAGTTTGGTCTCCTTTCCAGTGGACTTGTTGGGGTTTAAGAAGACGAGCCCATCGTGTTCCCAGTTACGTGACGGTCCGGACCAGCGCTCAGGGCGTTGTTCCCTGGTGGCTTCATAGAGGGTGTCACGCCGTTCGAGGATCTCGATATCCTCCCCGCGATGGCGTTGGCCTGGCGTGACGAACTTCAAGGCGCTGTGTCGGTGAACCTCGTCGTACCAGTGCTGGAACCCGGCAACCCATTCACGGGCTTCCTCAAGGGTCTCGAAGGGTCTATCGGGGAAGCCCGGGTGATACTTCAGCGTTTTGAACGAGGCCTCGGAATAGGGGTTGTCGTTGCTGACCGCCGGCTGGCTGCCCTGGTGCCGAAGCCGCGGGTCAACCTGACACGCTTTCACGGGGTATTTGCGCCGAACCCGGAGCGAAGCGTAGGTTAAGGTGCCGTGACCGAAGCCCGTCGGTTGCCGCCGTGCCAGGCGCCGCCCAGACGAGCTTGTTCGACTGAACCAGGCTACCCAGAGAACCTCACTCACGGCTGCGATCCCGAGCGTCGCGGCTTTGGTGGCGGCTGGCTCGGTGGCCGGCGCAGCGGGGAAAAGCGCGCCATTGGACGGGTGGTTGGGTGGATTCGGGCGCCGGGATGTCGCTCAGAGGCGATTAGCGAGTCTGAGCGACGGCCGACCGTAGGCGCCGACGGCCGCGAGGAGAGACTGCTGCCGGAGGAAAAGTGAGAGTGACCAAGATAATCGATGGGTTTCCGGCGGATGCTGTCCAGAATAACTGAGGGGCAAAGAAAAACCCCCTCAAACAACTTGAATATTGTCCGAGGGGGCTGTCTCCTTGAGTTCTGCAAAGAACAACAAGGAAGACAGGATCAATGTGCGTGGCCGCTGCCGGTAGCGAATAAACGGGTGCTTTATGGAACTCACCGCCGGGCATCCGCGAGGGTGTTGACGGCCCTGTTCTCGAGGGTCAAACTGCTCCGAGGGAGCCAGGAAAACCAATATTCTCGGTCGCATTTGATCGTGCCGACTTTCCGAGAGGGCGTCGCGCGTACCTTGTGAAGTGCCACGAGTCACCAGGGATGCTATGACCGCGAGAAAATCGCTCGAGGAGCTACTCAATCTCATCTTCGGAGCCGAGGATTTGCGCCGCTTCGTGGATCAGGGTCTGGGCCGACCCGACGCGGAGGCGATCGGGAAGGAGATTCAGTGGGATCGACTCGAGTCATCCAGTCGTGCATCCCGGGTCGTCGAAGCCCTCGAGCTGCACGGCGCGGTGGATGACGCCTTGTTCGACCGGCTCCTGGCGGCGTTGCCCGAACGGGCCTCCGAGATAGAGGACGTAGCCCGGCAGTGGCTGCCGGACCGTGTTCCGACTGGGCCGGGTCCCGGGAGGTCGGCGCCGCGGGCGCCTTGTCCGGCGCCCGAGGGCGGAGCCTGGGACGTATTCTTGGCCCATGCGGGTCCCGACGGGGCCGCGGCGGATCAGCTCTACGAGATCCTCGCAGAGGGGGGGCTGAGCGTTTTCCTCGACAGCCGCTGCCTGCGGCTCGGAGAGCGCTGGGACGACGTCATCCCGACCGCGCTCACCGCTGCGCGAATGGTGGTGGTACTGGTCTCGAAGCGGACCCGGGACGCTTACTACGCGCGCGAAGAAATTGTCCTGGCCATCGCCGTCAGTCGGCGGCCGGATTCCTCGAGCCGGGTAATACCCGTCTACCTGGACTGCCTGCCCGACGACCCGCGAGACTGGCTGTACGGGCTCCAGCGACTTCATGGGCTGGCGGCCGCGGACGCGGGTTGGCCCCAGGGCGTGGCCGATCGTATCAGCGAGCTTTTCGAGGACGAGCCTGTCGAGCCCGAAGCGACAGTCCCGCCCGAAGAACGCGAACATCGAGCTCGATCGGAAGGGTGCAAGGAAAACGATGTCCCGCCCGATCCCGTTACGCCGCCGCCGCCCTACCTGCATTATCTGTATGTGGCCCTGGATCTCGACCGCAGCGAACAGTGGCAGGCGCTCCTGAAGGAGAGCCGCTCGCAGCACAACGGCATCTTCCTGGTGTATGGCGAGCGCCGCCAGAATCTCGAGCTGTTCGTGGCGCGGCTCTGGCACTACCTGGCGGAGGAGACCGACCAACATCACCGGATTATCGCCGTGCCGGCCCGTTGGGAGATGGAGCTGCCCCGCACGGGGGCGGCCTGGGAGATCAACCTGCGTCGTGCCTTCCCGGCGGGGGAAGGCACCGCGGCCGACCTCCTCTTCGAGGCGGCTCGCCACCGGCCGGTATTCCTGATCCTCGGCGAGCATCCCTTGAGCAAGGACGGGCTGGACGATGACGAGGAGGCCATCGCCGCGCTCGAGGAGTTTCTGGAAGACCGCCTGCCGACCCTGCTGGCGGGTTGTACCGGCACCCACCCGGTCCGTGCGCTGCTCGCTACCGACCACGAACGCTCGGACGATTCTTTGGAGGAGCGGCTCTACACCAAGATTCGGCGCGGAGCCAGGCGGCAAGGCGTGCGCTATCGCCGCCTGCCGGAGGTGCAGCACGTCCAGTGGAGCCACATCCAGGGCTACCTCGATGGTCTCGACCCGCCGCCCCCGTCTTCCGTCTACCGGGTGCTGAAGACCGAGTACCAGCGCCTCGATCACGGCCGGATCAGCTTCCAGGAACTGGCGGACCGCCTGTCCCGTAGGCTCTGACAGGTCCCCGGGATCCGGCCGAGGAGAAAGCCATGAACCACAGCGAATCCTACCGCCAGCCCGAGTACCCCCGCATCCGCGCCGACAGGCTGCACGGTCGCGAAGGGCACGTCTACCAGGCCGATCCGGGCCTGCTGGCTGCGGCCAACGCGGCGCTGGCCCTGGAGATGCCACTGCTGCTCACCGGCGAGGCCGGTTGCGGCAAGACCGATTTCGCCTACGCGGTGGCCAGTGCCTTGGCTCGCGACCGCGAGGTGGAGGCATCGAGAAGCGGGTTGCTCGAGTGCTACGTGCGCAGCGACAGCCGCGCCCAGGACCTGCTCTACCACTACGACGCGCTGAGCCGCTTCGGCGACGCCCACCACGGCGGCGAAGCCGGCAGGCTGCGTGCCGAAGAGGTGCGCAACTACATCGAGCTGCGTGATCTGGGGCGGGCGCTCATGTCGTCGAGCCTGCGCGTCGTGCTGATCGACGAGATCGACAAGGCGCCGAGGGATCTGCCCAACGACCTGTTGCGGGAGCTGGATCAGGGCCACTTCGAGATCCCGGAGATCCCCGCAGCCGATTACCTGGAAGGCGTCTCCGCAGCGTCCGGCGACCAGGGCCAGGCCATCGATCCCGAACGGCCACTTACCTACCGCAACCAGATGCGGAGGCCCGAGGGGGCGCGCAAACCCATGGTGATCATCACCAGCAACGTGGAGCGCCAGCTTCCGGATCCCTTTCTACGCCGCTGCGTCTTCTTCCACATCCCCTTCCCGGACAAGGCCGAGCTGCGGGCCATCCTCGCCGATCGCTTCCCCGGGGCGCCCGCCCTGGATCATGCCGTAGACATCTTCAAGACCCTGCGCGACGTGCCCAACCTGACTAAGCGGCCCACCACTTCGGAGCTGATCAACTGGGTCCAGACCTTGAACCGGGTGTTTCGCGAGGACGCGGTCGATAAGGCTTTCGCCGGTTTCCCCACCGGCGATGCGGTGGCCGACCGCCCGGCGGAGCTGTCCTGGGCGGTGCTTCCGGGGCTCGGTTGTCTGGTGAAACTGCGCGAGGATCTGGATCGGCTCGGGGTGGCCGCGCGCCACGGTGCGTGAAGCCGCCACGATAACCGGGTTCCTGCGGCACCTGCACGCGGCTCGCGTAGTCCACGTCGGACCCCGGGAGTACCTGGCGGCGGAGCGCCTGCTGCGCACGCGCGAGGATTGGCCCGAGCCCGATCTGCGGGCCGCCCTGGCCTCCCTGCTCTCCGGCAATCGCGAGGAATGGGACGCGGTGGCGGCGGAGTTCGACGCGACCTTTCGCCCCGGGTCGCAGCTTCGACCCGAAGATCTTCCATCGTCCGGCGGTCCCGAAGACGATGGGGCGGGGGAGCCGGTGGTCCGGCTAGAGCCGCCTCGTACACCGTCGACTTGGGAGCAGCGCCGGGCGCGGCTGCGTGCAGCCTTGGGCCGAACGGTTGCGGCGGCAACGAATGCGCCGCGCGCCTGGTGGGAGACCGGTGTTACGCTGCTATTGGCAGTCGTCGTGGCAGTTGCGCTCGCGCCACTGGTGCCGAAACAGGCGCGGGAAGATCCGGGCGGGACCGGTGCAGGCGCGGACACGCCGGAAACGGTCGACCGGACCGGGACCTACCTCGAGCGCCTCCGCGAGTCGGAGGTGCGTCCCCTGCCCATTACACTGTCACCTGTCCCTGAATCGGCGACCACGATGGCGCTCGTGACACTCATCGGCTTCGTGCTGGCCGGGCTTGGCATCCGGTTCCTGGGCCTGCCGCGGGCCGCCGCGACGGCACGCCGATCGCGCGCAGCCCGCCGCAGAGAGCGAGCCAGGGCCAAGCGGTCCACATTGGAGGAGGCCCAGGCCGCCAGCCGGGAGGCGTTGCAGATCCGCTATCACGTGCCGGAGCAAGCGGCCCTGTCCCGGCAGGGAATACTGGACAGCGCCGAGATGCTCGGCCGCCTGCTGCGCGAAGAGCGTGGCAACGAGGTTGCTCCCCTGCCGACCCTGCGTCGTACCCTGGCGGCCGGCGGCCGGTTCACGCCGGTGATGAAGCCGCGTCATGTGCGCCAGGAGGTGCTGCTGTTGGTCGACACCGAGCAGGGCGACCACCCCTGGCTGCCGGGTTTCCTGCGGGTGGCGGAGGCCTGGCGTCGCCAGGGGGTCCGGTTGCTGCGTTTCGATTTCCAGATGGCGCCCGTCTCCCTGGTGGACCCGGACAGCCGCGAGACCTGGCGCATCAAAGAGGTGGCCCGGCGCACCGAAGGCCTGCCGCTGATCGTCTTTTCGCGGAAGCTGCGTCCGGCTGGTCGCACCGGCGAGGCACAATGGCTGGCGGCCCTGATCGCGTGGCCGGTGCGGGCTTGGCTGGACCCCGATCCGCGGGCGCTCAGCGAGCGCACCCCCATGCGCCGCCGGGAGATCGCCGGGCTCAGACGCCGGGGCTTCGGTCGCTTTCCCCTCACCGATCGGGGCGTGGTGGCCATGGCCCGCTGGCTGGCTGCCGAGGGCGAGAGCCCGGAGGCGGTGGACTGGACGGGCGGGCTGGCTAGCCGCTCGAGGGCGCCCGGCGAGCCGGTGGAGGAGGCCCTGCGCAAGTGGGCGCTGGCCGCCGCCCTGGTGCCCGACCCCAGCTGGGATCAGCTCGAGGCCATCCGGCGCCACTTCCCGGAGATCCATGGGGTACTGACCGATCGGCGCGACCTGCAACGCCTGCTGGATTGGGTCGGCGAGCAGAGCGATGCGCCTGTGGAACTGCACGGCGGCCGCTGTCTGAACATCCCGGAGGAGCACCAGGACCGCTGGATCCGGCGGCAACGGGAGCTGGCCCGGCAGGACCCGGCGCAGCGGGACTTTGAGGTACGGGTCCGGCGCCTCCTGTTGGAGCAGCTCGAGCCCACCCGGCCAACCCAGGGCCAGGGATTGGAGTACCAGCGCTGGCGGCTCAAGGTCGCCACCCACAGTGCAGTGATAGAGCCGGGCAGCGCTCGCGACCTGCTGGGCTGGGCCTTCTACTCCGCCGTGGCCCACGAGGCGAGTCGCTGGGTGACCCAGGAGCTTGCCCGCCAAGGGGAGGGGGTGGGGCTTGCCGCCTTTTCGCGCTCGGACCTGGAGTACCTGAAGGGCGTTGAAGGCAGCGCCGAGGGCGTCGACGTCCGGGAACTGGTCTGGGGCTACCCCCGGCTCTGGGTGCGGGCGCTGCTGGCCCTGGCGCCGGCCCTGCTGGTGCTCGCTTACGACCCAGCCCGGGCCCCGTTCGACCGCATCGCGAGGCTCTCCGAAGGCAGAACAGCGGAGCTGAAGGCCAGACTGCCGGCGATCTACGCCCTGGAGACCGGTACAGCCTGGGTCGATCTGGCAGGCGGATCGTTTCGGATGGGCAGCGAGGACGGTGACACTGACGAGCGGCCGGTCCGACCGGTGCAGGTGAAGCCCTTCGCCCTGACGCGCACCGAGGTGACGGTGGCCGAGTACCAGCGCTGCAGGGAGGAGGGGGCTTGCAAGGAGAAGCCTGGCTCCGGAGGCTCCTGCAACTGGGGCGTCGAAGGCCGCGAAGCCCACCCCGTGAACTGCGTCTCTTGGCACCAAGCCCAGGACTATGCCCGATGGGCCGGGGCGCGGCTGCCCACCGAGGCGGAGTGGGAGTACGCCGCCCGGGGCCAGGGCTTGGACCGCGCCTACCCCTGGGGCGACGAGCCGGCCGACTGCACCCGGGCCGTGATCAGCGATGGAGGTGATGGTTGTGGTCGCGACAGCACCTGGCCCGTGTGCGCGAAGCCCGCGGGCAATACGCCCCAGGGGCTGTGCGACATGGCGGGCAACGTCTGGGAGTGGATGGAGGACGACTACCATGGTGATTACAACCGTGCGCCGAAGGATGCTTCGCCCTGGGTGGATGCCCCCCGTGGCTCGGACCGGGTCCTCCGGGGCGGCTCCTGGTGGAGCGAACCGCGCGACGCGCGGGCCGCGAGCCGCAGCTGGAGCGCCCCGGGCATCCGCTTCGGCTATGTCGGGTTCCGCCTCGCGAGGTCCTTGCCCTCTGGGAACTGACCCTTGTACCCTCTGCAGGATACCGCGCAGGGACCGCGGCGGGGCCGGGGGCGCCAGCCCCGAGCCCCGCGGCGAGGCCCGGAGCACGACGAGGTGACCGATGCTGGATCTGAGGCTGGTGACGGTGAGCTTCGACGCCGAGTCGGGCGGCTTCCCGGCCGAGCCGTTGGCCGACGTGCCCCGCGTTCAATGGGGTCAGACTCGATTGATAGCCATCTATAAATCGAGTCTGACCCCATTGAACGGGCGCAGCTACGCCTGCCGGCACGGAAAGGGCCAGCACCGCGCCCTGCGCCAGGCCCAGCGTTTTCGCCGCCGACACCGGGATCTGGAGGCCGCTCTGGCGGCGGGCGAGATCGACGAGGCCGAAGCCGGCCTGTCGCTGGCCAGCCAGTTTGCCCATTTCGCCGCGTTCGACACCTACCGGGCGCGTCGCAACCAGATCGCCCGCCTGGCGGGCGATGGGGGTCGGGGTCGATGGTGGCTCGAACCGGGTCATCCGGGGCGGCTCCTGGAGGAACGAACCGCGCAACGCGCGGGCCGCGAACCGCAACAGGAACACCCCGGGCAACCGCAACGACAATGTCGGGTTCCGCCTCGCGAGCTCAACGCGGCGGTAGGCGATGGGATTCCCGTCCTACCGGCAGGGCCCGAAGGGCCGGGTTCATGGACCCCGCCCCTGCGCCCAGGTGTTGACCAGACCCCGGTCCCGTGTTTCACGTCATTGAGGCGTGGAACCGAAGCCCCCCCGCCCGGCGGCGGCGCCTTCGGCGTGGCCGTCGGGCCTTCCCGGGAGGAGGACCAATAAAGCGCCAGCGCGGCGTCGTGCTGCTGGGCGAGCGGCCGGTGCGCTGGCTGGGCGCCGGGCTTCTCGCCGCCGGACTGCTGCTGCCCTGGCTGATCCTGCTCTGGCGCGCCGCCGAGCCGCCCCTGCCGCCGGGGGGGGCGGGTCCCGTCACCGTGCGCCCGGAGCTGGTCGCGCTGCCCGCTGGCAGCTTCGTCATGGGCAGCCCGGCGGACGAGGCGGGCCGGGACGAAGACGAGCGCGCGCACGAGGTGCGGATTACCCGGCCCTTCGTGGTCTCGCGGACCGAGGTCACCCAGGGCCAGTTTGCGGCGGTGATGGGAGAGGGCAAGCTGTATTCGGGCAACGATGATGGAGGAAATCCATGCCGGGAGGCCGGGGTCGGCGCGGACCTGCCGGTGGTCTGTGTGACCTGGCGCGAGGCGGTGGCCTTCTGCAACCGGCTGTCCGAGTTGGAGGGCCTGACACCGGTCTACCTGGTTCGGGGCGACGAGGTGGAGTGGCCCGACCGGGGCGCGGACGGCTATCGGCTGCCGACCGAGGCGGAGTGGGAATACGCGGCCCGGGCCGGCACCCGCACGGTCTGGGTGGGGACGGATAGCGAAGCCGAGGCGTGTCGCTATGCCAACGTGGCGGACGAGGCGGCCAAGGCCGAAACCCCCGACTGGGATACGTTCGATTGCTCCGACGGCTACCCACGGCTGTCACCGGTGACGGCCAAGGAGGTCAACCGCTGGCACCTGCACGGCCTGGGCGGTAACGCGGCGGAGTGGGTGTGGGAATGGTACGCCGAGTACCCGGAAGAGCCCGTGCCGGCGGTCGATCCTACGGGCCCGCCGGGTGGCTCGCTCCGGGTCATCCGGGGCGGCTCCTGGTGGTTCGGTCCGCGCATCGCGCGGGCCGCGATCCGCGCCGGGTTCACCCCGGGCTTCCGCTGCGACTTTGTCGGGTTCCGCCTCGCGAGGTCCTGTCCCTCTGCTGTCTCACCCTCTGACTGTCTGCCCCCCTGAGGGCCCCCGACCCGGCCGGGTGTCGTGGCGCTCCGCGCCCGACCGCCCGGACGGGTCGGGGCCCGGCCATCGCGCACGATTTGCACTTGGAACGAATAGGAAACGAATAGGGACCAGGTTCGGATTACCTTCACATGACCTGACTTCGCGGAATCCACGTCGAGCCCAATCTCAGCACCAGTAGCATGCCGGATCCGCTTCGCTTGATCCGACCTACGGTTTTTCCGTGCTTTCAGTGAGTCATGACATTGCGTAGGGTGGAACAAGCGCAGCGGTTCCACCGTCATGGGTGTCAGGCCGACAAACTTGCGCCCGAGCACGGTGAATTCGACCGTGAGTTCACTGCCTTCCTGCCCGCCGGGAAAATCGCCGGGCGCCGTATTCACGCGGATTAATTGGCTGTCGGGAAAGGTGGCGGCGTAGAATTCAGCCGCCTTGCTGGCCTGGCCGTGGTCGAACCACAGGCAGGTGATGAGGTCGGTCATTCAAGTTACTCCTTATGGTTGCTGCGTGAGTGCCGATATTGGGCCGTCGAGGCGGCGTTGAAATAGGCAAGTTGAGCGTTGAACGCCCGCTTGAAAGCAGGTCTTAAGGCTGGCCGAGTTCTTCGAGCGCTCAACGAACCTGCATGTCCCGTGCCAGTTCCTTGCCCTCATCGGGCGAGCGTTCGAAAACGGTGACGATAGGTTTGGCTTGCAGAATCATCATGATGGCTCCCTGATGCTCTCGAGCGCGGCGATGTCGGCTTTCTTTATCCTTGCATGTCGCCTTTTCTGCGCACCCTGTGGCATCGGGGTCGTCGCCATAGACGTCAGTCGTCGATTTCGGGCTCGACGAGCCGCGCCAAGTGTTCCAGCGATTGCTGCCAGCCGAGATAGCAAGCCTCCAGCGGGATGGCGTCCGGCACGCCTTCCTGGATGATGGTGACCTCCGTGCCGACCGAAACTGCTTTCAGGTCAACCGTCACCAGCATTTCGCCGGGCAGGTTCGGGTCGTCGAACGTATCGGTGTAGCGCAGCCGCTCATTCGGGATCAGTTCGCGGTATTCGCCGCGGAAGGAATGGCTGTTGCCCGTCGTAAAGTTCGTGAACGACATTCTGTAGCCGCCACCGACTCTCGGGTCGATCTCGTGAACCTTGCCCGTAAATCCGTTCGGCGGCAGCCAGCGCGCCTTGGCGTCCGGGTCGAGGAATGCGCGGTAGAGTTTCTCCGGTTTCGCCGCAATAACGCGGTGCAGGCGGACGGTGTTCGGCATGGTCAATTCTCCTGTCGCGGTAGGTTCTCGCTGTCACAACGATTTCGCCAACGCTTCCAATTGCTCGGCAGCTTTGCCCCAGCCTTCGTGGAAGCCCATTTCTTCGTGTTCGGCCTTCGCTTCGGTGGTCCCGTTCAATGGGGTCAGACTCGATTGATAGCCATCTATCAATGAGTCTGACCCCATTGAACGCTGCAATCGGGTTCTCGACGCCGCTCGGTCCTCGCCTGCCAGCGTTCACGACGGTGGCGCGCCGCACGGATAGATGATACAAATCCTCGGACTACAGGGTCTATACATTGAGTATTTGTATCAATGGAAAAACGGCGCTCGCAACGTGAGATGGCTCAGGCCCTTCTGAGGGAACGGGGGATCCTGCGCCTGGTCGAGCTGCGCGTGACCGCCGCGACCTTTGAACGACGCGTGACCTAGATCCCGGCCGAACTGCCGGACGCGCTTGCCTCAGCCTTCGCCGAAGATGAGCACAAGCAGCGGCGGTGGAATGCCTTTTTGGAGAACGTGGCGTTCCACCCCGGCAGCCTGGCCGATGTGATCGCGGCTGTTGCTGGTTCATCATGCCTCACGCAATCGCCGCAGCGAAGATCGGCAGGAGCCGCTGATGTCGTCGGATCCGAGCCGCCTCATTGCCGCCCTCGCGCGTGACCGGATCAATCTGGATCTGAAAACGCTCGACCTGTGTTTTCTTGCAGGCCTTTACCTGCGGGCCGATCGGGCGTCGCTTGCGTCTTTCGAAGAGGACGTGCTCATCGACATGTTCGAGCAGATATGCGACGTGGTCGACCCGGGCGCGGAGCGACCGCGCAAGCGGGCGACGCACGCCATCCAACAGCGCCGCGACCAGCGCATGTTGGCCCGTGTGGACGGGGCGGGCATCGTTCGGTCCGGTGAGTACACGCTGACGCGATTGGCCGCCGCAGTCGTC
>JAJDOJ010000139.1 GCA_022340215.1 Gammaproteobacteria bacterium | reverse complement strand
GTGGGTCGCAAGGCCGCCAACGCCTGGGGCCTCTACGACATGCTAGGCAATGTCTGGGAGTGGACGGCGGATGCGTGGCATGAGGACTATACGGGGGCGCCGGACGACGGTTCGGTTCGGGAGACTGATGAAGCCGTCGCGTTGCGCGTCTTCCGCGGCGGTTCCTGGTACTACGAGGCGCGCTACTGCCGGTCGGCCTGCCGGGTCCGGAACCACCCGGACGAGCGCGACGTTTACCTTGGCTTCCGTCCTGCCCGAGTTCAGGCGTGAGCGGGTCGGGCCAGGCTGGAACGGAGCGTTCGCGGTCCAGGATTGGGCCGAAGCGGAGCCGGCCCACCCTGGACCGGGGACGGGACGCAGTTCGCCGAGAGATTCGGACCAGGCGCCGCTCAGCTCGGCGCCAAACTGGTCAAACGGAAGGGAGATCGGTTGGGCAATGCGCAATGTGTTGTTGCATGGCATCCAGCAATGCGCTTGTATGTCCAAGCATCCAAGGAAGGTGGTAATAACCTGCAAAGTCGCGAAGCGGACTGTGATGTACGCGGCTGGCGCGGCGAAACTCCGCAAGATTTCGTGATAATGGCGGCCTCGGCAAGGGGCGAATAGGCATCCAGTCACGCTGATCTTTTTGAATTGGGGCGATTATGCTTCCGGATACATATTCCAGATCTGGTCCGCGGCTTCCTATCTGACCGCACATGAGGTGCTGAATGACCACAGTCTCGTCGACGTCTACACGCCCGAACACTGGCGTCCGGCCAAGCGCGAGCCAATCAGTTCTTGAGCAGGTATACCGATGAAACAGATCCCCGAAAATCCACCACTCGTCTTCGGCGAGGTCCTGTTCGACCGCTTCCCCGACGGCTCGTCGGTCCTGGGTGGGGCGCCGTTCAACGTGGCGTGGCACCTGCAGGCCTTCGGCCGCTCGCCCGTGTTCGTCAGCCGGGTCGGGCAGGATGCCCCGGGGCGCCGGATCCTGGCGTCGATGGAGTCCTGGGGTATGTCCCCCCGTTTCGTGCAGCGCGACGCCGGCCATCCGACCGGTGCGGTGGACGTGATCATGGAGGGAGGCAGCCACCACTTCGACATCGTGGCGGACAGCGCCTGGGATTATATCGGCCCCGATGACATCGACTGCCTTCCCGCCGCGGGCTTGCTGTATCACGGGAGTCTGGTCGGCAGGAGCGATGTTTCGCGCGCGACACTGGCGAGCCTGAAGCGTCAGACCGGATTATCGACGTTTATCGACGTCAATCTGCGCGATCCGTGGTGGGACACCGATTCGGTGCTGGGGCTCCTGCGGGACAGCCGGTGGGTCAAACTCAACGACGAAGAGCTGCGCACGCTGGCTCCGGAACGCCACGGTATCGAAGCGGGTTCGGAATCGCTGCAGGCCCTGTGCAACATCGATACCCTGTTCGTGACGCTCGGCGGCGAAGGTGCATTCGTTCGAACGAAGGCGGGGGAGACCTTTCGCGTCGGGACAGGCGCGCAGGTGTCGGTGGTCGATACCGTCGGCGCGGGAGACGCCTTCGCCTCGGTGCTGCTGCTGGGACTGGGATTGGGGTGGGGGATGCAGACCCTGCTGGATCGCGCGCAGTCGTTTGCCTCGGCCATCGTCGGGATGCGTGGTGCGACCGTGGATGACGAGGCGTTCTACCAACCCTTTATCGACGCATGGGGGCTGTCATGAGTATCAAGGGAGAACACCTAGGCGATCCGCTGGTTGCGCTGGGAGACTATCTCAAGAATTACCGCAGCGAAGCTCGCCACATGCTGCACAAGTTGCAGTCGCTCGACCGGCAGTTTCTGCTGCGCAGCGACCTGCAGGACACGTTCGAGAGCGTCTGCGCCCAACCGGGGTGCGAACACCTTCGCGATACCCCGCTGGCGAAGGTCGTGGGCTGGGCGCAGGAGGCCGCGATCGACGCCGCCTGGATCTACGTCGCCTTGAGGGCGCGCGTTGCGCGCTGGCGATACATCCGCATCCATTTCGCCACCATCGATCCCGAAGTGATCCCGGTCGAGGAATTTCTGAAGTTCAAGGAGGGCCTGGTGGACGGTGGAGATGGACGACCCGCCGTGGATCCGCGGCTGGTCGAGGTGGATCTGGAGCCGTTCTCCCGGGAGTTCTTCAAGCTCCATGAGGCGCGATCGATCGGTCGCGGGGTCGAATTTCTCAACCGCCGGTTGTCGAGCCGGTTGTTCGAGGAGCTCGGCAAGGGCGATCGGCGGCTGCTCGACTTCCTGCGGGTCCATCGCCACCGCGACCAGCAACTGATGCTCAGCAAGGACATCGAAGACGTGCGTGCGATGCGTTCGGCGCTGCGTATGGCGGACGACTTCCTGAAGCGGCAGAATCCAAAGGCGGGCTGGGACCAGGTCGGGCAGGAACTGCGTCGTCTCGGTTTCGAACCCGGCTGGGGCGCCGACGTGTCGAGGGTCCGAGACACCATTCACCTGTTACTGGATATCCTCGAGGCGCCTTCTCCGGACAATCTGGAAGCGTTCCTGGCACGGATCCCGATGATCTTCTCAGTAGCCATCGTCTCCCCGCATGGCTGGTTCGGACAGAGCGATGTCCTGGGGCGCCCGGACACCGGTGGGCAGGTGGTCTACATACTCGATCAGGTGCGTGCCCTGGAGGCGGAAATGCTGCGCCGTAATCAGGAGCAGGGTCTCGACATCGAGCCGCGCATCGTCATCCTCACCCGCCTGATCCCGCAAGCCGATGGAACGACCGCCAACCAGCGGATCGAGCGTGTGGCGGGGACGCAGTTTGCGCGGATCCTCCGCGTACCTTTCCACAACGCCGACGGGGAGGTCGTCCCGCAATGGATCTCGCGATTCGAGATCTGGCCCTATCTGGAACGGTACGCGACCGACGCGGAACGCGAACTGATGGCCGAACTCAGCGATCGTCCCGACCTCATCGTCGGCAACTACTCCGACGGAAACCTGGTCGCCTCGCTGATGGCCGGCGATCTGGGGGTGACGCAGTGCAACATCGCACACGCGCTGGAGAAGACCAAGTACCTTTATTCCGATCTGTTCTGGCGGGACAACGATCCTCACTACCATTTCTCCTGCCAGTTCACCGCCGATCTCATTGCGATGAATCAGGCGGACTTCATCATCACCAGTACCTATCAGGAGATTGCTGGGACGGACGACACGATCGGGCAATACGAGGCGCATTCGGCCTTTACGCTTCCGGGCCTGTATCGCGTCGTGCACGGCATCGATCCCTTCGATCCCAAGTTCAACATCGTTTCCCCCGGCGCCGATCCCGATGTCTATTTTCCCGCCTCGGAACGCCATCGCCGCCTGAGGCATCTGCTGCCGGAGATCGAGGCGCTGATCTACGGCGGGTCTGACGGGTGCAGTCGGGGCGAGCTGTCGGATCGGGACAAACCCCTGCTGTTCACGATGGCACGCATGGACCGGATCAAGAACATCGCTGGCGTGGTGGAATGGTTTGGCCGCAGTAAGGCATTGCGCCGCGAGGCGAACCTGCTCGTCGCTTCCGGGCACATCGACCCCAACCGCTCTCTGGACAACGAGGAACGCGAACAGATCGAAAGGATGCACGTACTGATTGATGAGTACGCGCTCGAAGGCGAGCTGCGATGGATCGAGGGGCAGGTCGACAGGGAACGCAACGGAGAGATCTATCGATACATCGCAGACAAGCGCGGTGCGTTCGTTCAGCCGGCAGTGTTCGAGGCATTCGGGTTGACGGTAATCGAGGCGATGGGGTCGGGTCTGCCGACCTTCGCCACCTGTTTCGGTGGTCCTCTGGAGATCATCGAGGACGGTGTGTCGGGATTTCACATCGACCCGAATCACGGTGAGCTGGCGGCCGAGAAGATCGCCGCATTCTTTTCACGCTGCAAGGACGATCCCTCATACTGGGCCCGCATTTCCCAAGGTGGAATCGATCGCGTCGAGCAACGCTATACCTGGAAGCGTTACGCGGAACGCATGATGACCTTGTCGCGTGTCTACGGTTTCTGGCGTTACGTGACCGATCTGGAACGCTCGGAAACGCGGCGATATCTCCAGATGTTCTATGCCCTGCAGTATCGACCGCTGGCCGCAGCGATGGAAACGACGTAAGCGAAATTGCCACACTGTCATTGCCCGTGCGGCAAGGCCCGTCGGGCCAGTTTGATCCGAACCGATTTTTTTTACAGGAAGTCCCCGATTTTGCTGGATTTCATACCGTTTCGTTCCTACTCTAATAGGGACGGCGTTTTTCACCTGGCTGTGCATACGGTGAACGTTTTGGGGCGAGGAGACGGAGACAGCAGATGGCAGCAAAAAAAAGCAATGACGAATTGGACGATCAGGGTTTTGTCAGCACGGTGGAGAAAACCGGTGCGTCGCTGGTGGACGAGGTAAGACAGCTGTTCGACGGGTTGACGGAAAAGGTGTCCGGCATGGCCAGCGCAGCCGCGGATGCGACCGCTTCCGTTGCGGGGAAGGTGAGTCACGAGCCGGCGGACCTGCTCAAGACCGTGGTGAAAGAGGTGAAGGATGCGGGCGAGACCTCGGTCAAGACCATCGGAGATACCTTCGAAGCCCTGCGTGAGCAGATCATGAGCGCCGTGTCGAGTAAACCCAAGAAGAAGACAGCGCCGAAGAAGAAAGCCGTTGCAAAGAAGAAGGCGGCATCGAAGAAGAAGGCCGCGCCAAAGAAGAAGGCGGCACCGAAGAAGAAGGCGGCACCGAAGAAGAAAGCCGCGGCAAAGAAGAAGGCCGCGCCAAAGAAGAAGGCGGCACCGAAGAAGAAGGCCGCCCCAAAGAAGAAGGCCGCCCCAAAGAAGAAGTCGGCACCGAAAAAGAAGGCTGCGCCAAAGAAGAAGGCAGCGATCTGAAAAAGGGCCTGAGACACGGTTCGGGGCCGGTATCCGGCCGAACCCGCGCGCCGTTTCGTCAAGCGTCGTGTAAGGATGAGGAAAGCACACCGGACTGCGAGTCCGGCGTGCGTTCTGTTTCGCCTGGGTGTGGCATCGCTTGGGGAGCGCTGGATCCCGAGCGCTGCAGTCGGAACCCTGATACCCTATTCGATGCGAGCATCCGCAGCTTGTTTCCCGGGTCTCACGGTGTGACGGGCATACGGATATCGACCCGAAATCCGCCGAGATCCTCCGATCTCCCCAGGGTCAGTTCACCACCGTACTGAGTCACGATATCTTCCACGATCGCGAGCCCGAGCCCGTGGCCCGGACTCGATTCGTCGTTGCGTTCACCTCTCCCGAGCAGGCGTTCGATCTCTGCCTCATCCACACCGGGTCCGTCGTCCTCGACCCGCAGGGTCAATCCATCCCCTGCTGCGACGGTGATCCTGACGACGGACCCTGCCCACTTGCTGGCGTTGTCCAGCAGGTTTCCGAAAAGCTCCAGCAGGTCTTCACGATCTCCACTCAATGACGAGGTATCGGGGAGCGATACCTCGTACGCCAATCTTTTCTCGACATAGATCTTCTTCAATACGTCGATCAGTCCGGGCAACTCACGGGCGACGTCGAACCGCTGGCTGGCGGAGACCGACGTCCCCGCCAGGCGTGCGTGTTTCAGTTCGCGTTCGGCGATGGTGCGAATCTTGCCGATGGCGTCGCGCATGGCGGTTGCGGTTTCCACACCCACCTGCGGATCGAGGCGTGAGAGGGTCTGTGACAGCAGTGTGAGCGGTGTTTTCAAGGCATGGGCCAGATTGCCCAGTGCATTGCGATGCCGTTGCATGCGTTGCCGCATGACCCCGAGCAGGTGGTTGATCTCTTCCACCAGGGGGAGGATCTCCCGCGGGACGTTGGTTGTCAGGGTGTCGACCTCTCCGCGGTCGAGGCGCTGGCAGTCGTCTCTCAGTTGCTCGAGTGGTCGCAGACTGACGCGGATGATAAAGCGCTGGGCGATGACGAGGACCGCGAGCAGGCAAAGCGTAACGAGGGTGAATCGCAGACGGAACTGGTTGATGTGCTGTTGCAGCGCGGTCATGTCCTCGGCCACGGTGATCCGCACCGGTCGTCCCTGCCTGGCGAATTCCGCCGACCATGCCAGCAACGGCTGCCCCCCGGGGCCGGTCAGTCGCCAGGTGCTCACGAGCCCGGTGGGTCGGCCCGCCAGGTTAAGGTCTTCGTCCGCGAGGGAAGGCGAACGGGCGCGGTGATTCTCCGCTTCGATCAGGTAGTAGTGCCCTGAGCAGGGCTTGTCATAGACCGGGGCGCTGTGGCCCGGCATCAGGATGGGTCTGCCGTCGCCATCGAATCGCAGGCCCGACAGCAGACTGTCGCCGTCATGTTCCAGACGCGACAGTACGTACTCCTCGGTCAAATTCCGTGGCGCCCGGCTGGTGACCAGCCAGTGCAGCCCGAACAGAACGACGACGCTGATGATCAACCAGACGCCGAGACGCGTCTGAAGTGAGCTCACTCATCTGCTCCGAAGACATAGCCTTGTCCCCGCAGGGTGCGAATCAACGCTTTCCCGCACTTCTGGCGAAGGCGGTTGACGTAGACCTCGATGACATTGCTGTCGCGTTCATCGTCGTATTCGTAGAGGTGCTCGGCCAGACGGGACTTGGACAGAATCTTGCCTTGATTCATCATCAGATAGCGCAACAACCTGAACTCCGTCCCGGTGAGCTGATGGTTTTTGCCTGAGGGAGTCCTAACCGTCTGGTGTTCCTCGTCCAGGGTGAGTCCCGCGGAGGACAGTGCGTTGACAGACTTGGTTACACTGCGTCGTATGACCGCCTGTATCCTGGCGAACAGTTCCTGGGTATGGAACGGTTTGCTCACGTAGTCGTCCGCACCGGCCTTGAAGCCTTCCACCTTTTCATGCCAGGCGTCGCGTGCGGTCAGGATGATCACGGGTGTTTCGATCCGGACGGAGCGCAGATTGCGCAACACCTCGAGTCCCGGGCGGCCGGGCAGGCCGAGATCGAGCACGAGCAGATCGTACGTCTCCTCGCGTGCCATGTGCTCGGCGTCGATACCGTTGTCGGCCACGTCCACCGCGTAAGCTTCAGCGCGCAATCCCTGTTGAAGTTCGGTTGCCAGTCCCTGGTCGTCCTCGACCAGAAGTATGCGCATGGATGAGTCCGGCTCCTGTTATTTTAAGTCAGGGATCGAAGACTCCCGGCGTCTGTTCCGGAAGCGGGCGCCCCTATTCGCTCGTATCCGTTTTCAGCAATGGCATCAGCCAGGATTCTATCTCAGCCCCGGGCAGATCCCGTCGAAGATCCCTCAGCAGTCCCCCGGCCGTGTGTTCGGAGGTGCGCACCTGAAACATCAGGCGCCGCTGTCGGCCGGTAACCTGCTCCACAACGGAGAAATTGGCATGGTCACGGCTGAAACTCCGGACTTCTTGCTGCGTGAAGGTCGAAATCTCTGCGCGTGTCAGGAGAAGGTCAACGATCGTGTCCTCGAGTTCCTGGTCGACGATCAGGATGAGCAGACAGTCCTTCACCGCGCGGCCCCGCGGCGGGTCAGCCACGCGCTGAAATCGTCACGAAGCATGGGTATCCTCCCGCATCTGCGTAGTATGGACGGAAATCGCCGGTCGTTGAGCATCTGCCTCGCCGCGCGAACGAGTCCAGCCCGCCACTGCGGACGAATCGGGTGAGGTACCGTAGCGCCGGTACAGTATCGGCAGCAGAATCAGCGTCAGAAGTGTCGAGGTGATCAGGCCGCCGATCACGACGACCGCTAGCGGTTGCTGGATCTCGGACCCGGGTCCGGTGGCGAACAGCAGGGGCACCAGGCCGAAGGCGGCGATGCTGGCGGTCATCAGCACCGGTCTCAGCCGCCTGTTGGCGCCCTCGCGGACGATCTCCTCCAGGGGGTGGCCAGCGCAGTGGAGCTGATTGAAATAGGTCACCATCACCACCCCGTTCAGGACCGCGATCCCCAGCAGGGCGATAAAGCCCACAGAGGCCGGCACGGACAGATACTCGCCGGAGATCCAGAGCGCGAACACCCCGCCGATCAGCGCGAAGGGGATATTGAGCAGAACCAGTATCGCCTGCCGCAGGGAACGGAAGGTGGTGAACAGCAGCAGGAAGATCAGCCCGATGGCCACCGGCACCACCAGCGCCAGGCGTCGGGCGGCACGCTGCTGGTTCTCGAACTGTCCGCCCCACTCGAGGTAGTATCCCGTCGGAAAATCGACCTGGTCGGACACCTTGCTGCGCGCCTCTTCGACGAATCCCACCAGGTCGCGATCACGGACATTGGCGATCACCACCGCCATCCGGTTCCCCTGTTCGCGCCCGACGTACACCGGTCCCTCCACACGTTCGATCGCTGCGACCGTGGACAATGGCACCAGCCGGCCGTCCGGGAGGGTTAGGCGCAGGTTGGCGAATTCCGACGGCGAGGCTCTCAGGTCCTGGGCACCCCGCAGCAGCAAGGGCGTGCGTCGCACGCCCTCGAAGATGGTGCCGACCTGGTCGCCTTCCAGTTGACTGCGCAATTCGGCGGCCAGCAGGTCCACGTCGATACCGAGGCGGCCCGCTGCCAGGCGGTCGACACTGACCGTCAGATACTGCACGCCTTCGTTCTGCGTGCGGTACACGTCCTCGGCTCCATCGATGCCACCGATCAGGGTGGTGATCTCCTCGGACAACCGGTTAAGTATCTCGAGGTCTCCCCCGAAGATCTTGATCGCCACGTCACCCCGTACCCCGGTCAGCATCTCCGACACCCGCATCTCGATCGGTTGTGTGAACACGTAGGCCACGCCGGGGAAGTCGTCCAGCACCTCGCGCATCTTGTCGATCAGGGATTCCTTGCCGGGAGACTCCCATTGATCGCGGGGCTTGAATACGAGAAAGGTATCGGTCTGGTTCAGTCCCATCGGGTCCAGCCCGATCTCGTCGCTACCGGTGCGTGCCACGGCGCTTTCGATCTCGGGAACCTCAGTCAGCAGGGCCTTCTGCACCCGCAGGTCGATCCCCAGCGATTCGGAGAGGCTGATCGATGGCAGTTTCTCGAGCTGGACAATGATGTTGCCCTCGTCGAGCGACGGCATGAAGGTCTTGCCGATCTGCGTAAACCCGAATCCGGTGACGACGAGTGTCGTGAGGGCGGCGCCGATGACCAGCCGTTCATGACCCAGGGCCCAGTCGAGCGATGGCCGGTAGATCTTCTGTATCTGCCGAACCAGCCAGGGCTCTTCGTGGCCCACCTTTCTGATCAGGTAGGAGGCCAGTACCGGGATCACGGTCAGCGACAGGAGCAACGAGGAACTGAGCGCGAACACGATCGTCAGGGCCACCGGGATGAACAGCTTGCCCTCCAGTCCCTGCAGGGTAAGCAGCGGCAGAAAAACGATGACGATAACCAGGATACCCGCGGTGACCGGCACGGAAACCTCGCGCACCGCACGATAGATCGTGTGTAGCCGGGGCAGGGGATTTCCGGGGCCGGCAAGAGCAAGCTGCGCGACGACGTTCTCCACCACCACCACCGCCGCATCCACCAGCATACCGATGGCGATGGCCAGTCCCCCGAGGCTCATGAGGTTGGCTGACATCCCGAATCCGCGCATCAGGATGAAGGTGGCCAGTGCGGCCAGCGGCAGGATCAGCGCCACTGTCAGGGCGGCGCGCAGGTTGCCGAGCATCAGGACCAGCAGGATCAGCACCAGGACGATGGCCTCCTCCAGGGCCCGGGTCACGGTGTTCACCGCGCGTTTCACCAGTTCGCTGCGATCGTAGAACACGTCGAGTTTGACCCCCTCCGGCAGTGCGGGCTCGAGCTCGGCGAGCTTGGCGCGCACGCCTTCGACGACCTCGCGGGCGTTGGCCCCGCGCAGCCCCAGCACGAGTCCCTGTACCGCCTCGCCACGGGCGTCGCGTGTGACCGCCCCGTAGCGGGTGAGGGCCCCCATGCGCACTTGCGCCACATCCGCCACACGCACGGGGATACCCTCACTCGTGGTGACCACAATCGCACGCACGTCATCCAGTGTTCTGACCTGGCCTTCCGTACGGACCAGGAGGGTCTCCTCGCCTTCGACCAGTCTTCCCGCGCCGTCGTTGCGGTTGTTTGTTTCCAGCGCGGCGCGCAGTGCGCCGAGGCTCACCCCCCTGGCATTCATGTCTGCGTTGTCGGGTACGATTTCGAAACTGGTCACCTGACCCCCCAGCGCATTGACGTCCGCGACGCCTGGCACGGTACGCAGGGCGGGGCGAATGACCCAGTCCAGCAGACTGCGTCGCTCCATCAACGAGAGATCCCCGCCCTCGATGGTGAACATGAACATCTCCCCCAGCGGGGTGGTGGCGGGCGCGGTACCGCCGCTGATGCCGGGAGGCAGTGCGTCCTGGATGCCTGCCAGACGCTCCGCCACCTGCTGGCGCGCCCAGTAGATGTCGGTTCCGTCGGCAAAGTCGACGGTGATGTCCGTGAGTCCGTACTTGGCCGTCGAGCGCAGCATGACCTGATTGGGGATACCCAGCATCTCCACCTCAATCGGTGCGGTGATGCGCGATTCCACCTCCTCGGGCGTCATGCCGGGCGCCTTGATGACGATCTTGACCTGTGGCGAGGAGACGTCGGGGAAGGCATCGATCGGCAACTGCTGGAACGCGGTTATTCCACCACCCACCAGCAGCGCCACCAGCAGCAGAATGAACACCCGCTGGGTCAGGGCGAACCGTATCAGTCGCTCCAGCATCATTACTCGCCGCCTCCAAGCCCCATCCAGGCGGCCTTGATGGCGGCGAGGCCCGAGACCGCCACCGAAGCGTCCTTGCCGAGGTCCCCGGACACGACAACGAAGCCGTCCGCCCGTCCGATGACCTCGACCGGGACGGCGAGGAAACCGAAAGATTCGCGAACGAACACCATCTGATCCTTGCCGCTGTAGATCAGGCTGCTTTCGGGAATCCGGAACCGCTGTCCACCACCGCCCAGTCTGAGGCGGACCTGGACGAACTGCCCCGGGCGAAGACACGGTGTGCTCCCGAGCGTTTCGGCGAGTACCGTGACCGTCTGCGTATCGGGTTCCACGAAACGGTGGATGTGCAGGACCCGGGCCTCGCTGTCATCGCAGGGGAGTTCCACCACGGCGCCCGGTTCCACGCCTTCGAGTCGCTCCAGCGGCACGCGGATCTGCAGCCACAGCGGATCCAGTGTGGCGATCCGGACAAGGGGTTCGGAGAGTTCCACCCGTTGTCCGAGTACCGCCATGACGTCCAGTACGACTCCGTCGCCGGGGGCCTTGACCTCGAGCGCACTGGAAAGGGTCCGGTCCTCCGACAGCTTCTTGACCGACGCCGCGTCCATCCCCCCGAGCATCAGCGCCTGGCGTCGCTCCTGAAGGGTGTCGTTGGCCTCGTCGCGCCGGGCGCGCGTTGCAAGAAATCGCCTCTCGGGGATGATGCCTTCTTTGTGCAATTGCCCGTCGCGCTTGAACTCGGCTGCGGCCAGCCTGCTTTCGGTCACGGCCTGCAGGAATTCCCGCTGCAGGGTGACCAGCGCCGGGCTTTCCAGCAGGGCCAGCACCTCGCCCGCCTCGACCTCCTCACCTTCGCCCGTCAGCACCTGCGTCACCAGACCCGCGGACGGCGCGCTGACGACGCTTTC
Source organism: Gammaproteobacteria bacterium (assembly GCA_022340215.1). Lineage (NCBI taxonomy): Bacteria > Pseudomonadati > Pseudomonadota > Gammaproteobacteria > Gammaproteobacteria bacterium. The sequence goes on along the minus strand of JAJDOJ010000139.1, from coordinate 2,072 downwards.
CTGCCGGGGTGGAATGCTCACACGCGCCGGCAGACGATCGCTGGTGACCCACTGAGCGGCCTCGACCGGCGCCAGGTTGATGCCCAGCCTCTCCATCTGTTCCTGGCTGATGGGAATCTCGTGTGATGCCCCCGCCAGGACTGACCAGCCCGCCAGTAGCAGCGGTGCAAACTCGCGAAGCCTGACGGGGATCATGGCAGTTCTCCTGCGGCCTGGTTGTAGCGGGAGATGGCTCGCTGAAGCATGATCCGCAGTTCCTTCTCACGCCGTTCGGCCGCGAACGCCAGTTTCTGTACCAGAAGCAGAGCCACCAGGCCCGACTCTCCGGCCTTGAAGGCCACCGTGCCCAGGCGAAGGTTTTCCCGGGAGACCCGATTCTGCTCCTCGGCGAGCGCCAGGGCGTCCCGTGCCGATTCCACGCCGCGTCGCGATTCAGACAGCTCGAGCGTCAGCTTCCGCTTCCTGATCTCGTACTCGGCCTGTGCGTCGGCACGGGCGCGTTCCGCGGCGGCCTGCGCCGGGCCGGTATGTGTCCGGGTCCCGATGGGCAGGTTCAGTGCTAGCGCCACTCGCGTGTTGAAGTCTTCGTCCGAGGTGCCGCGCTCGCCGTTCCCGCCCAGGAACAGCTCCGGCGAACCGCCGCCCCGGCGCCGGGTCGCGTCCAGTTCCGCCACCGCACGACGGGCACTCGCCGAGGCCTGGGCCAGGCCGGGATGGCCCTCGGGCACCGAGGTGATCTCGACCGGTGTTTCTGCCCGCCTGCGAGGCAGTCGAGACAGGCCGGTCAGTGTCTGGTATCGCTGCATCGCGTTCTCGAGTTCCGTTTGAGCCGTCAACAGCTCGACGCGCTTGGTCAGGGTCGCGTCCCGTGCAAGTAAACGGTCCGTCACCGCCAGTTCCCCGAGTTCCACACGCCGTTCGATATCCTTCTCGAGTGCCTGGGTGGTCTCCCATTCCTTGCGGGCGATCTCCTCGTTGTTCCGCATGAGTGCCGCCTCCCACATTCGTTCACGCACATCGCCGGCGATTTCCAGCAGCAACGCGCGACGGTCCTGATCGAGGGAATGGGTCGCGGACTCCGCCACTTCCCGCGCCGCGCTACGCTGTCCCGGTTTCCAGAGGGGTAACGCGACGCCGGCTTCCCACTCCCGAAAGCCCTCGTCGCTGCCGATCCGGTCCGTCTTGTAGAGACCTGCGAGGGAGGGGCTGTCCGCGAGCAGGCTGCTCGCCTTCGAATCGAGCGCGTTCACCTCCTGTGCAGACGCGTCGAGCGCTAGTTGTCGAGGATCTCGGGCGGCGGCGGATTCGACCGCCTCACGCAATGTCGGCGGAGGGGCGCTGCCAGCCGACGTGACGGTCGCCACGGTGCTAAGCGCCAGCATCAGCAGCCCGGGTAGCGCGTCACGTACGGCCTCGCGCCACGGGACGCGAGGCCCGTGTACTCGCGGTGTCCTGTTTTTCGGTTCAGGTTGATCTCTCATGGGGGCGCATTAGATCCGAACAAGCTGAATCCAGGCTGAAATACCGATCCCTGCTCGAGGGGGTGGTTCGACGGAAACCCCATTCAGCCCGAAGTAAGGTTGAAGTAAGGTTTGGGAATTAGAACATATGCAAAAAGAATGGATTTTTGCTGTATTCATCGCTGAACGACGCTCGTTTCCGGAGGTCTGGAGTTGCTACCATAACGATCCCGCCGCGAAGAAATCCACGCTTCCCTGACATTCTCGATCAGATTCCTTACACTGCGCGGGAACCCCGCGATCACTAACCTCCCCTTTTCCGGATCGCCAGGAGTATCCCATGTGTGGAATCTGCGGAGAGATCCGCTTCGATGGATCGCATCCGCCGGTAGAAATTCTGCGGGCGATGAACTCGGTGCTCGTACCGCGCGGGCCGGACGCCGGCGGACTCTTCCAGATGAATCACATCGCGGCCGGACACCGCCGCCTTAAGATCATCGACCTATCCGAGCATGCGCAGCAGCCGATGGTGGACAACGAGCTCGGCCTCGGGCTCGTGTTCAACGGCTGCATCTACAACTTCCGGGAACTGCGCGCCGAGCTGCGCGCGCT
>JAJDOJ010000138.1 GCA_022340215.1 Gammaproteobacteria bacterium | reverse complement strand
TCATCTGCGGATAGTCCTATATATTTGAACCAAGAGGCTATGTACTGAGTTATATCCTGACGTGAAGGGATGCTACCTTCATTAGAAAAATTAACCGGATTGAGTCCGTTCTTGACCAAATCTTCAATACATGGAAATAGGTCTTTGTCATTATTCTTCGTTACTATTTTTCGTAGTCTGGTCAGATACATAAGCGTGTATGTAGACATAAATAACAATATTGATTAGACGCGTAGGAAATCAGGATAATCTATGGACTTTACTCAATTCTTATTGCCGGTAACGAGCAATTCTATGGTTTCCGAATAACCTACAATGCCCTGGTTATACCTGTAAGCAGGCACAGCGCCAAGCCGTATCTGCGGGATAGTATACCAGCGGCGTGTTATCCCGCGTTAAGCCTGTCCGCTGCTTCAGTTATCCTGATGTCGCAGAACCACCTGTCCGTTGCTCGGAACACGGGTGAAAGGGGCGCAGTACTTCCAACTGAAGGACCGCTCAGCAACTCTCTGCAGACACTCTCCAATTGGATGCCCGCGGCCGCTTCGGGTCGGTTTCCGCCCTTTAGCAATTTCTAATAGTAGCGCTGTCTAAACTTCTGGATTCGGCTGGAGTCGGCTACGAGCCGACATTGCCGACTGCGGCCCGCTACGTCGCCCGATCTCCTCACGCGGACACCAAGGGATTGGCCACTGACCGAACACAGCTTGCTCTGACAAAACACCAATGCCATCAGATTGGCTGTGCAGTCACGACCCGTGCCTTCCACCCACGCACCGACATCACCTGGCCGCACGTGCGAGCTTAACCAGCCTCGAATGCACGTACCGGAAAAATTGGGCCATAAATGGGCCATAACGGGCCAAAAAAGTGACCCTAATGAGGAGCAGGTCAGAGCAGGCTAGAGGATAAGTGCTCGAAAATTATAGGATAGAGCAGTACCGAAGCAGGCAAACTACCAAATATCCGATTTTAACCCTAATTGACTGCACCCTGTATAATTATGACAACAGCTCGTCAAATAGTTTTCCGTAAGCTTTCAGCCGGTGCGCGAAGGCCGAAGGGCATGACAACCATACGACGGGTTCGCCGCAGCCTGTTCGGCTCGGTCCCGAACGCCGCGCTATCGACCCGGTTACCCGGGCTTCGCGGCGGCTGGGTTCCCGTCTGCGGCGATGCTGCCTGGCGTAGCTGAGACAAGGACGCCAGGTAACGCACTCGCCAGCCCGACCCCGACATGATCTATACCCTTGGTCTGAATCACACAACGGCACCGGTCGCCTTGCGCGAACGGGTCATATTCAGCCCGCAGCAGGTCCCGGTGGCGCTCAACGATCTGGTGCGCGTCAGCGGCGTCAACGAAGCGGCCATCCTGTCCACCTGCAACCGAACCGAGGTCTACTGCAACCTCGAGGAAAATCAGGGGGACAACCAGGTGCTGGACTGGCTGAGCGACTACCACCGTTTCAGCACGCCTGAGATCGAACCGTTTCTGTACCGATACAGTCACCGGTCCGCCGTGCAGCACGCCTTTCGCGTCGCCTGCGGCCTGGATTCGATGGTGCTCGGCGAACCCCAGATCCTCGGCCAGCTCAAGAGCGCCTACCGCGAGGCCTCGAGGGCCGGTACCATCGGGCGCCACCTGGGTCGACTGTTCCAGAACGCGTTCTCCGTGGCCAAGCAGGTGAGGACGGATACCTCGATCGGTAACAGCCCGGTGTCCGTCGCCTTCGCCGCGGTCAGCCTGGCGAGGCAGATATTCGGAAACCTCAGCGACAAGACGGTATTGTTGATCGGTGCCGGGGAAACCATCGAACTGGCTGCGCGCCACCTGGCCTCCTGTGGCATCGAACGCGTCATCGTAGCCAATCGCAGCGTCGAACGCGCCGAGGCGCTCGCCCGGACCTACGAAGGCGAGGCGATTTCGATTCCCCGTATTCCGGATGTCCTGCCACAAGCCGACATCGTCGTATCGTCCACGGCGAGCCCGCTGCCACTGCTCGGCAAGGGTCTGGTAGAGCGGAGTCTCAAGCTGCGTCGACACCGGCCGATCTTCCTGGTCGACATCGCGGTTCCCCGGGACATAGAACCCGAGGTCGGCGATCTGCCGGATGCTTACCTGTATACGGTCGATGATCTGCGGGAGGTCATCGACGAGAACATGCAGTCCCGACGCGAAGCCGCAGGCCAGGCGGACGAGATCGTCCTCACGCGCGCCGAGGAATTCATGGCCTGGCTGCGCGCCCAGGACGCGGTCTGCGCCATCATCACCTACCGGGGTCGGGCGGATGATCACCGCCGCGAGATCCTGGGCCGGGCAACCTCGATGCTCGGACAGGGCAAGCCCCCGGAGGAAGTCTTGAGATACCTGGCCCATTCACTCACCAACCGCCTCACCCATGACGCCACACACGCCCTGCACGAGGCGGGGCGCGACGGCAGAACTGAACTCCTCGAGGCGGCCCGCGTCATCCTCAACCTGCCGGACAACATGAAATAGGCGGAAACCGGCATGAAGGAATCGATACAAAGAAAGCTCGAGGACCTGATCGATCGCCACGAGGAGATCGCGGCACTGCTGGCCGATCCCGAGATCATCTCGGACCAGGAACGGTTTCGGACGTTATCGATGGAGTACGCACAGCTCGAACCGGTGGTATCGGAATTCAGCGCCTGGCGCAGATTCCGGGACGAACTGGCCGAATCCGGGGAAATGCTGCAGGAACCCGACGAGGAGCTACGCAACATGGCGCGGGACGAGATGGAGCGCCTGACCAGGGAGGTTCGAGAACAGGAACAGGTCCTGCAGACACTGCTGCTGCCGGTGGATCCGAACGACATGAGCAATGTGTTTCTCGAGATACGTGCCGGAACCGGCGGGGACGAAGCCGCGATCTTCGCGGGGAATCTGCTGCGGATGTACCTCCGGTACGCCGAACAGAAGGGCTGGAAGACCGAGATCCTCAGCGAGAATCCGGGTGAACACGGCGGCTACAAGGAGATCATCACACGCATCGTCGGCCAGGGCGTCTACTCGCGGCTCAAGTTCGAGTCCGGTGCGCATCGCGTGCAGCGCGTTCCCGAGACGGAGTCGCAGGGCCGGATCCATACCTCCGCGGCAACGGTGGCCGTGATTCCCGAATCCGACGAGATCGGGGAGATCGAGATCGACGCCTCCGAGCTGCGGGTCGACACCTACCGGGCCTCCGGGGCAGGCGGCCAGCACGTGAACAAGACGGATTCGGCGGTGCGCCTGACCCACCTGCCGAGCGGCATCGTGGTCGAGTGCCAGGACGAGCGCTCACAGCATAAGAACCGCGCCAGGGCCATGTCGCTGTTGAAAGCCCGCCTGCTGGACGCCGAACACCGCAGGCAGCGCGAGGAGGAGGCCGAGGCGAGACGTAACCTGGTCGGCAGCGGCGACCGCTCCGAGCGGATCCGCACCTATAACTTCCCGCAGGGACGCGTCACCGACCACCGGATCAATCTGACCCTCTACAAGCTGGACGAGGTCATGCAGGGCTCATTGAACCAGGTCATCGACCCGCTGATCAGCGAATACCAGGCGGATCAGCTTGCCATGCTCAACGAACCGTGAAGGCGTCGCCCACCGACGGGCGCCGGTCGGGCAGGCCATGATTCGCAACAACCTTGACCAGGCTCCGCGCGCTGGTTTGGCCGAACCGGGCGACCGATGCCGTGACACCCTGGGTGACCTCCTGCGCGAAGCGTCCAGGATCCTGGAGCAATGCAGCGGCTCGGCACGACTCGATGCGGAACTGCTGCTGTCGGAGGCGGCCGGCGGAGACCGGACATTGCTCTACGCCCATTCCGACCGTATCCCCACCGCCGCGCAGCGCGAGCGCTTCGAGCAGCTGATTCTGCGCCGCCGCCGTGGCGAGCCGATTGCCTACCTGCTGGGGCGCAGGGAATTCTGGTCGCTGACACTGGCCGTCGGCCCCGGCGTACTGATCCCGCGCCCGGAGACCGAGCTTCTGGTGGAACGTACCCTGGCTCGGGAACCTGGCGGACGAGCCCGTGTCCTCGATCTCGGTACCGGTTCGGGTGCGATCGCCCTGGCCCTGGCCATCGAGCGACCCGACTGGAAGATCACGGCCACCGACGTGGATGCAGAAACACTTCGGACCGCGAATGACAATATGAAACGGCTTGGTGCGATCAACGTCAACCTGAAACAGGGCGACTGGTTCGGTGCCGTCGCGGGCGAACGATTCGATCTCGTCGTCGGAAATCCGCCCTACGTCGAGGCCGGCGACCCCCATCTCGAATCCTTGAAGTACGAACCCCGACAGGCGCTGGTGAGTGGCGGGGACGGGCTGCGTGACATCCGCCGGATCGTGAGTCAGGCCCCGGACTACCTCGCCGGCGGCTGGCTGCTGCTCGAGCACGGCGCGACCCAGGGCGACGCCGTCAGGGCGCTTTTCGTGGAACGGGGTTTTTCCGGGGTGGGCACGCTGAAGGACCCGGCCGGCCATGACCGGGTGACCGAGGGACGCTGGCCCCGGGGCGAACTCAGAACGTCCTCGCCAGTTCCCTGACCTGTTCCAGTATGGCGCGGCGTTGTTCTTCGCTGGCCAGCGGTACGGCGAAGAAGATCTTGTCGACGATGCGATGGATCCCGCAGAACCGCAGGGTCCCGTCCGTCGTAGGCCGGAGGATCTGATCGCGTACGCCGATCACATTGAAATCATGGACCGTACCACCGGTCGTCACGATCACCATGGCCTTGTGGTGCCGGAGCAGGCCTTCCATGCCCTTCGGCGTATATCGAAACGCGAACCCGTTGGTAAACACGCGGTCGAACCAGCCCTTCAGCAGGGCCGGCCGATCGAACCACCAGAGCGGATAGACGAACACCAGAGCCTCGGCCCAGACGATGGATTCCTGTTCCCGCCGCACGTCTTCGCCGGGGCCCTTTCCTGCACTCGCGTCGGCCAGATCCGCCGCACTAAGTACGGGGTCGAAACCTTCCCCGTAAAGGTCGCGCACTCGGACCTCGTGCCCCGCCTCGCGCAGACCAACGACCAGCGTCTGGAAGAGCGCATGATTGAAGCTTCTCGGGTTGGGATGCGCGTAGACGACAAGCGTTTTCACTTGGGTTTCTGGCTATGCGCCATCAGAAACGATTTGCCTGAGGATATTCCCCCCAGCCGCGGGAACGAAGAATCGGCCATCCACTGTCTTGTGCCCGGGCCCAGCCGGTCCCGGGCTCAAGACGAACCCAGCTTGTTCTTCAGGATCTTATTGACCTGGGCCGGGCTGGCCTTGCCGCGGGACGCCTTCATCACCTGACCCACGAAGTAACCGAGCACCTTGGTCTTGCCCGAGCGGTACTGCGCCACCTGGGTGGGACTGGCGGCGATCACCTCGTCGATCATCGCCTCGATGGCGGAACTGTCGGTGATCTGTTTCAGCCCCTTGCGCTCGATGATCTCGTCGGCCGAGGCGTTACCGGTCCACATCTCCTCGAAAACGCCCTTGGCGAGTTTCCCGGAGATGGTCCCGTCACCGATCCTTGCGAGGAGCCCGCCGAGACGTTCACCGGAGACGGGGCTGTCCGCGATACCCCTTGCGTCTCGGTTGAGCGCCGCGGCCAGATCCCCGTTCACCCAGTTGGCAGCGAGTTTCGCATCTCCGCCCGCGTGCTGCACCACGGTCTCGAAATATTCCGCGGTCTCGCGCGCACCGGTCAGCAGGTCCGCGTCGTATTCCTTCAAACCGTATTCCCGGATGAATCGCTCGCGCTTCGCATCCGGCAGTTCCGGCAGGGTCACGCGCACCGCCTCGACGGTCTCCCCGGTGATCTCGAGCGGTAGAAGGTCTGGGTCCGGGAAGTAACGGTAGTCGTTCGCCTCTTCTTTGGACCGCATGGGCCGGGTCTCGTCGGCGTCGGCGTCGTAGAGGCGCGTTTCCTGAATGACCTCCCCACCCATTTCCAGCACGTCGATCTGGCGCTCGATCTCGTACTGAATAGCGCGCTCCACGAATCGGAATGAGTTCAGGTTCTTGATCTCGGTCCGGGTACCGAACGCCTCCCGGCCGCGCGGGCGCACGGAGACGTTGGCGTCGCAGCGGAACGAGCCCTCCTGCATGTTGCCGTCGCAGATGTCGAGGTAGCGCACCAGCGCATGCAGCTTCTTCAGGTAGGCCACAGCCTGGGCGGGGGAGCGGATATCGGGTTCGGAGACGATCTCGAGCAGCGGTGTCCCGGCGCGATTGAGGTCGATGCCGGTCAAGCCCTCGAAATCCTCGTGCAGCGATTTGCCGGCGTCCTCCTCGAGATGTGCCCGGGTGATGCCGATCCCGGCGGTCTCGGCGTCAACCTGGACGCTCAACCGTCCGCCCCTGACGACGGGCAGTTCGTACTGACTGATCTGGTAGCCCTTGGGCAGATCGGGATAGAAGTAGTTCTTGCGCGCGAACACCGAGCGCGGCGCGATCTCGGCACCGATCGCCAGACCGAAGCGGATGGCCATCTGAACGACGCCTTCGTTCAGTACGGGCAATACCCCCGGATAGCCGAGATCGATGGCGCAGGCCTGGGTATTCGGTTCCGCACCGTAAGCCGTCGCGGCACCGGAGAAGATCTTGCTGCGCGTGGCCAGCTGCGCGTGGACTTCAAGACCGATGACAGGTTCCCATTGCATCTTTCCAGATTCCGAAAGGCTGTATTGAAATGATGCCGGATCCGCTGCGCTTGATCCGGCCTACCAATTTGAGACTCGCCAACGAGGGTGGGTCAAGCGAAGCGGACCTCACCAAAAAGCTATTCAAACCCGGGCGGCACCTTGAAGTGCCAGTCGGTGTGCTGCTGGTACTGGTGCGCCACGCCCAGCAGCATCGCTTCGGCGAAATAATTCCCGATCATCTGCATCCCGACGGGAAGGCGATCGGAAAATCCTGCCGGCATCGACACCGCCGGCAGTCCCGCCAGGTTCGCGGCGATGGTATTGACGTCCGAGAGATACATCGTGATGGGATCGTCCACGCGCTCGCCAAGGCGGAAGGCCGTCGTGGGCGAGGTGGGACTGGCGATCACGTCGACCGTCTCAAAGGCCCTCTCGAAGTCGTCGCTGATCAGTCTGCGGATCTGCTGCGCCTTGAGGTAGTAGGCGTCGTAGTAACCGCTGGACAGCGCGTAGGTGCCGATCATGATGCGGCGCTTGACCTCGTCGCCGAATCCGTCGCTCCGGCTGCGCACATACAGGTCGTGCAGATCGCGTGGATCCTCGCAGCGGTAGCCGTACCGCACACCGTCGAACCGGGCCAGGTTGGACGAGCACTCGGCCGGTGCCACGACGTAGTAGGCCGGCACGGCAAGTGGTGCGTTCGGCAGGCTGATGTCGACGACTTCGGCGCCCAGCCCCTTGATGACCTCCAGTGCGGTAAAGATCGTTTCCACGACCGCCGAATCGATGCCTTCAGCGAAATACTCCCGGGGCAACCCGATCCTGAGTCCCGCAAGCGGCCTCTGCAGACCAGCGCGGTAGTCCGGGACCTCGCGCCGCACGCTGGTGGAATCCCTCGCGTCGTGGCCCGCCATGACGGAGAGCATCAGGGCGCAGTCCTCGGCCGAACGGGCCAGCGGGCCACCCTGGTCCAGGCTGGAGGCAAATGCGATCATCCCCCAGCGCGACACCCGCCCATAGGTCGGCTTCAGCCCGGTGATGCCGCAGAGCGCGGCCGGCTGACGGATCGATCCCCCTGTATCGGTGCCCGTCGCGCCTGCCGCCAACCGTGCCGCGACCGATGCTGCGGACCCGCCCGAAGATCCACCTGGAACGCGCTCGACGTCCCACGGGTTTCTCACGGGACCGTAGTAGCTGGTCTCGTTGGAGGAGCCCATGGCGAACTCGTCCATATTGGCCTTGCCCAGGCATACCGCCCCTGCCCGGTCGAACCGTTCCACTACGGTCGCATCGTAGGGAGAGATGAAGTTGTCCAGCATGCGCGAACCGCAGGAGGTCCGCACACCGCGGCTGCAGAAGATGTCCTTGTGGACGATCGGCACACCTGTCAGGGGACCCGCGTCACCGGCGCTCAGGCGCTCGTCCGCGCGCCGCGCCTGTTCCAGCGCGGAATCCGCCGTAACCGTGATCAGGCTGTTCAGCTGCGCATCGAGCGCCTCGATGCGATCGAGGAATTGTCGGGTAAGCCGCTGGCTGGAGATTTCTCCGGACCGCAGCCGCTCACCGATCTGGGCAATCGACAACTCGTGCATCGATCTTGATTTCCTGTGCCTGGAGGAATTCCGTTGTAGGTGAATGCCGCGCAATGGCCAGCCGGCGGGCCGGCGCAGACGGTTTCCACCCTGCTATTCGATAACCCTGGGGACCAGGAAATGGCCCCTTTCCACCCGGGGCGAGATGGCCTGAAACGCATCCCGCTGGTTCTCTTCGGTCACCACATCCGGGCGCAATGGCTGCGACATGGGCAGCGGGTGCGCCATTGGCGTCACACCCTGTGTGTCCACGTCGTTCATCTGCCTGACGAAATCCAGGATGTCGGACAGGCTGCGCACGTATCCCGGGATCTCCTCCTCGTCGACGGAGAGTCTGGCCAACTCCGCGATTTTCCTGACGTCTTCAGGGCTCAGGGCCATGAAACCTCTCCGTAAGGTATGCTGTCCCGACTCGTTTCCAGGGCACCGGACAGTAACATATCCGGTCGCCTTGCCCAAAGCCAGGGCCGCTGCTAGAGTACGATTCCAAAATAGGCACACGATAAGAATCATAACCCGTACGCTACCAGGGTTCCGCCAATGCTGCGCCGCCTCACGGGAATCTTTTCCAACGACCTATCTATTGATCTCGGTACCGCCAATACCCTGATCTACATGAGGGGAAAGGGGATCGTCCTCGACGAACCCTCGGTCGTCGCGGTCAGGCAGGACCGCGACGGTGGCCCGAAATCCATCGAGGCAGTGGGCAAGGACGCCAAGGCCATGCTCGGGCGCACACCCGAGACCATCACGGCCATCCGTCCGATGAAGGACGGCGTCATCGCCGACTTCACCACGACGGAGAAGATGCTTCAGTATTTCATCCGCAAGGTGCACCAGACCAAGATGCTGCGCCCCAGTCCGCGTGTGCTGATCTGCGTACCCTGTGGTGCGACTCAGGTCGAGCGCCGGGCAATCCGGGAGTCGGCGATCGGCGCGGGCGCGAGGCGCGTCTATCTCGTCGAGGAGCCCATCGCGGCCGCCATCGGCGCGGGTCTCCCTATCAACGAGGCGCAGGGATCGATGATCCTGGACATTGGCGGAGGCACCTCCGAAGTCGCGGTGCTCTCACTCAGCGGGATCGTCTATTCGGCGTCCGTCAGGATCGGGGGTGACAAGTTCGACGACGCCATCGTCAACTACGTGCGCCGAAACTTCGGGGTCCTGATCGGTGAGGCATCCTCGGAACGTATCAAGCACCGGATCGGTGCCGCCTATCCGGGCAAGGACCTACTCGAGATGGAGGTCAAGGGGCGCAATCTCTCCGAAGGCGTGCCGCGGGGATTCACGATCAACAGCAACGAGATACTCGAGTCCCTGCAGGAACCGCTGTTCGGAATCGTCAGCGCGGTCAAGACGGCGCTGGAACAGACCCCCCCGGAGCTTGGCGCGGACGTCGCCGAACGGGGCATCGTGCTGACTGGGGGCGGCGCGCTGCTGCGCGACATCGATCGACTGATTACCGAAGAGACCGGGATACCGGCGGTCATCGCCGAGGACCCAATGACCTCCGTGGCACGGGGAGGCGGGCGCGTCCTGGAGATGATGGACGAGAAAAGCAATCACTTCATGCAGATCGAATGATCTGGCGGGAAGCCCTCGGTTGCTTTCCAGGAACCTTAGGCGATTTCTGTCAAATGACATACCATCCTGTTTGTCTTTTCGTCCGTCCTCCGTGTTGCGACAACAGTGACATAGTTAGACTATGCGCCTGATGTCGCGCCTTGATGACGAACGAAAATCCGGCGCAATCTGGTATGCCATTTTCCGGCAATCGCCTTAGTAGCTGACGAAGGCCCGGCCCCATCGTAACCTACTGCGCTCGGGCAGGGACCACCATCCGAGTTCACCATGCCGCGGGAGGCCCTGCATCAAACCGCTGTTCTCCATCGGGCCGTGGATCACGACGCGTTTCCTCGCGCTCGCCATCGCCTCAATCGTCCTGATGACCCTGGATCGTCGCACCACTGTGCTCGTGCCCGCGCGCGAAGTCCTGACGCTCATCGCCTATCCCGTGCAGACCCTGGTCGACCTTCCGACGGCCGCCGCACACTGGGCGTCCGACCAGCTCGGTTCACGCGCCTCCCTGATCGCGGAGATCGAACGATTACGCGAAGAGCGGCTTCAGTTGAAGAGGCGGCTGCTCAGCTTCGAGGCCCTGAAAACTGAGAACGACCGTCTTCGCGACCTGCTCTCATCGGCTGAACGTTTCGACAGAGAGCGGGTCCTCGTCGCGGAGCTGCTGTCGGTCGACATGGACCCGTTTCGTCAAACGGTAATCATCGACAAGGGCGAGACGCAGGGCATCTACGAAGGCCAGCCGATCCTGGACGCAAACGGGGTCATGGGACAGGTGACAAACGTCAATTCGGTGAGCGCAACCGCTATACTGATCTCCGATCCGAGCCATGCAATCCCGGTGCAGATCAATCGCAGCGGCCTGCGCACCCTGGCCGTGGGAACCGGGCAACCCGACCGCCTGCTCCTGCCGCACATCCCGGCGGATACCGATATCCTGGCCGGCGACATTGCTAGCACCTCCGGACTCGGTGGACGGTTCCCGTCGGACTACCCCGTTGCCGAGATCACCGAGGTCGAACGGCTTCCTGGGGAGGCTTTTGCACGAGTGGTTGCCCGTCCCCTGGCCCGGCTGGACCGCAGCCGCGAGGTACTCCTGGTCTGGTGGAAACCAGATTCGCCGGGATTCGCCCGGCAGGATCGCAACCTTGCCGCGACCAGCGCGAACCCGGGCGCATCGAGTGTGGCCCGCCTCCCCAACCCGCCCATCGGACACCCGGAAGGATCGGCTCGCTAGGATGCGTCAATCATCCACACTAGCGCTCACGATCGCACTCACACTGCTCGGCGCCATCGTACTCGCCATCGTTCCGATGCCGGACTGGCTTCGCCCGTACCGACCGGAGTGGGTGCTGCTCGTGCTGATGTATTGGAGCATGGCGCTGCCCGCCTCGGTCGGTGTGGGAGTTGCCTGGTCGACGGGACTGCTGATGGATGCGATACAGGGATCGCTGCTCGGCCAGCACGCGCTCGGTTTCGCCGTTACGGTCTACATCGTGCTGCACCTGTACCAGCGGGTCAGGGTCTTTCCCCTTGCGCAACAGGCCGCCACTGTCGCGTTGCTGCTCGTTCCCTACCTGGGCATCTCACACTGGGTGCTAGGAATGAGCGGGCATGCCCCTGGCACCGCGCTATACTGGGCACCCCTGCTATCCAGCGCACTGGCCTGGCCTCTGATATTTCCCGTGCTGCGGTCACTGCGCCGGCGGGCGATCCGGTTCTAGGCGATCTCCTGATAGACAGATAGGTTCAGGAGCGGAACAGCGGGGTCACCCATCCGGCGCTCGTCACTACTCGACCTGGAAATCCAACGCCCGCCCCAGTTCAGACCGCGCCTTAAAAAATCCAGCGATGGGCTTGGCCGGGCGATCGATTCATCAGGTTGCCGCACCAGTCGATTGCTGGACCGGAGGCTGATCGTCGCCTTGCCCGCTTCCCTGCGGCGATGCCTGCTCGTCGCCTGCCGGTTGACCGGTGGCAACACCGGAGGGGTCCGTAAACTGCTCGTTGAGCGTCTGCACAAAACGATCTGCGCCGTCCCTCACCTCGGTCACGCGTTTGCGGGTGAACTGGTTCCATCCGATCGGGGTCCGGCGGAAGATGCTCCGCCACCAGCGCGTGTTCCGCTTGAAGGCCGCTGCCACATTGCCTGCGATACCCCTTACCGGCAGTTTCGATCGCATGCGGCGTGCCACCAGATAGCGGATACTGAGATGCAGCACCCCGAGCAAAACGACCAGTTTGAGAATCAGCAGGCCCACGACAGCGCCGCGGGATTCGACCTGCTCCAGCCAGGACGGAGCGAAGGTCAATCCCTGCCAGTATCCCGCCCGGATCGTGATCCAGAGCAATAACGCCAGCAACGGAAGCATGATGACGGCGTCCAGAAGCAGTGTGCGCTTGCGCCACGACCTCATGGCGTCCCGCAGACCGGGCATCACCCTGTGCTCGATTTCGTTGGCGGTATTCTCGAGTGTGCCGATGATCCGGTACACCCGCTCCCCGTTGACCCGTGAAATCCTGTCGTGGATCTCCCCCATGTCGGCGTCGCGCTTGCGCCGGTAGCGATCCCGCAACGACTCGTTCTCTATCGGGACCGACACCTTTTCGTTGTAGATGGTATAGAACCGGCCGCTCACCAGTCCCCCATGGGCCAGCGCCCGCTGCCAGGCCGATATGACCTCCTCGGCGTTGTCTTCGCGGGCCGCGGTGTCGATCTGGTTCAGGATGAACAGGACCTTGCTGGCGTCGTTCCTGCGCACGGTTCGCGCCACCAGGTGCTCCAGGGTATCGCGCATCGCCCCGGGTTCCGGATGCCGGGCATCGAAGAACACCAGGACCAGATCGGACAGGTCGATGATGTGGTCGGTGATTCTCAGCGTCGAGTTTCTCTGCTGATCCGCATCGAAACCGGGGGAGTCGATGAAAATCTTGCCGCGAACGATTTCATTGGGACAAGTCTTTAACTGAATGTAGCTATCGACGCGCGCGCCTTCTCCCTTGGCGACCTTCTCGATCTCCTCACTGATCTGGTAGAACGGAAAGCGGGGATCGGCGTCCAGCGCCAGTCCGGGAAGCAGCAGAGAGTCGGGGTTGGGGCTAAAGCATATGACGGTGTACTTGTCGTCGACGGCCTGGTTCCCGGTCTTCTGCAGGTCTGCGCCCAGATAATGGTTGATGAAGGTCGACTTGCCGGCGGAAAAGGTCCCCAGGATCGATACCATGGGCCACCACGCCACCCGGTTTGCGTAGGTGTCCCGGGTCGTCAGCAGACCCGTGGCATATCCGACCTTGTCCAGATCCTGAAAGCTCGAGATGACACCGACGAGCAGTGGATTCTCGTTCGCCAGGTGGGCACGGAGACTCTCGATGCGATCCTTGATCTTTCTGTGCGCTCTTTCAAACATAATCGTGCCTGTAGTGCGTTGGCTATTAGACGTAGCGAAGCTTCGCGGCTGGAAACCGGTACCCTACCGGGGCAATCCGGGGTCTACACACTCCCCCCGGTTTCCATGAACACCACGCAGGCAACCGGGACTGGGGCGCCTCTCCCTGCCGGGCTCGAAGCTAGAAGTCGCCTTGCGCCCCGCGTTCCATGATCTCCCGAACGATCTCCTTGACCTTGATCGCCTCTTCCTTCAGTTCCGGCGGCAACGGCTTGCCGCCGTAGATCATGAGGTCCATGTTGAGTGTATAGAGCCAGAGCTGGCCGTCCGGATCCTCGATCAGTGTGATGCGGCAGGGAAGAAACGCGGAGAACGCGTCGCTGTAATCCAGCATCTTCGCGGCGGTCAGGGCATTGCAGAACATGTAGATCTTTACGAACCGGTAGTCCTTGCCACTCAGGGCGGACACTTCCTGATAGAGCGGGAGGTCTTCACCGACGTTCTTGAAATTGAGTTCGTTCGCGACCACTTTCAGGGACTGCTCCACGTCTTCGGGAGTCAGGCCGTCCGCCACCTTGAACTTCCAGATCATGGCTTCGGCGCCATTGCCCGTCTCTAGCAGTGTTTCGACGACCGGCGTGTACGCCGCCACCGCACCCTCGTCGAATTCGCGGATTCTCTGCACGTAGTGGCCGTACTGCACCCAGGCCCAGATCAGACCCGCGACCGCCAGCAGTCCGACGAGCGCCAGAAGGTTCCTGATAAATCCCATTGCGCGATGCCTCTCTTCGTTGATATTGAATTCGTATGGGCTGTTCAGCGTGCAGCGTTTTCACCTGAACGTATTCTTTGCTCGGGCCACGAGCGCCAAGTCGGTCTCGCGTTCCGACTGTGGCAGGCAAGGGGACTACTGGAAGACAACGGACTTGACCACAGGGAAATGTATTGCCCCGACACTGGTGTCCTGAACCGCCTCTGCCTGTCACTCACGACCGCACCCACCCATTGTCATGGCACGCGAGCGAATGATACACGTTCCGGCCAGCAACGGGTATCCGGTCACCCCACGGCGATGAAACCCGGCGCCCAGACGCGCCAAATCCGCCGCACGCGGGCCCATGACGGCGGACCCAGTCCATGCGGACACCTGGGAACTGGGAAGGATCTCAACCGCAACCGAAGTTCTGGCTCCGCCCACCAGGCGCAGGATTATGCGACCGGATGCAGCCAGTGACCGGACCGCTGGGACGTATGTCCGCCGGTTGCCTCCCCGCCTTCGGTAGCGTGGTCGAGGGTTCCAGGCAACCAGCCCTGCAGATTATCGAGATTGAACAGCCCGATGGCCACGGCACTCAATACGAGCACCAGCACGAGGTGCTTAAGTATCCAGCGGATCACCCTTTACCTCCCTTTCCCTTGGTTTTCGATGAGCCGCTACCATAAAGCTCCTCGGCGAGGCTGTAAATCTCCCTCGCCGCCTTGCTCATCGGCTGCATTTCGAAGACCGACAGACCCTCGCTGAAGGAACGCCGATATGCCGTTCGCTGGTGCAGCTTGGCCTTCAGGGGGGTAATACCCGGCAGCATTTCCAGCGCCTCGACGGTTTCCTCGGTTTCTCGCACGAAAACATGGGTGTCGGCTCTGTTAATGAATCCGAGGACCTCGGGCTGGGCGCCCCCACTCCCCCTGATCTCCCGGATCATCTTCAGAAACCGCTGGGTCGACCAGACATCCGCCTGACTCGGTGGTACGGGAACCACGATGCGGTCCGCAATCGCCAGGGCCTGACGCATCGACTCCATGTCGGAGGTCCCGACGTCAACCAGCGCCTCTACCCCTTCGAGAGAACCCGGGGAAAGATCCTGTAGGGAGTGGTCGAGCT
Organism: Gammaproteobacteria bacterium; assembly: GCA_022340215.1. Taxonomy (NCBI): domain Bacteria; kingdom Pseudomonadati; phylum Pseudomonadota; class Gammaproteobacteria; species Gammaproteobacteria bacterium. The sequence goes on along the minus strand of JAJDOJ010000138.1, from coordinate 22,850 downwards.
CGATATCCGGGGTGTAGCCTTCCTCGCGGCGAATCTCGACGACATCGGTCAGCGTCAGTTGGGGATCGAGATCGAACAGCCTGACCTTGTGGCCCTTGATCGCCAGCCACACCGCCAGATTGAAATTGACCGTGCTCTTGCCGGTTCCACCCTTGAGACTGGCGATGGTGGTAATCATCGTCGGGGACCGCCTTCTACGGCGCTAGCAGAATCGGCGACCGTCTGGATGGGAGGCCTCGATACGTCGGACTCGACGTGGACAAAACAAGCGTGACGCGCGATCCGCAACCGACCGGTCATGGCTACGCAGCGTGAGTCCGCCAACGCCTCGTTCCGGCCGACTACGATCGACTGGCCATCGGGCGTGCGTGCCGCGAGGGCAGGGGTCACCAGACGGGAAGCATGCCGCTACCGGCACCGTAGAGCGGGAAGATCGGCGGCATCGGATTGCCAGTGCCACCATATGCGGGTGAATAGAACCCGGTTCCCGTATGCGGGACAAAGCCTCCTGTCCCGTATCCGGGATAACTCCCGGGAGGTAATGCACTCGGATAACCGGCGCCGGGCGCTGCCCTGCCCTGGCTGCGGCCCTCATATGGATCGTACTGTTCCGCGGGGTAGCCAAGGGATTCGGGAGTTGAAGTATAGCCTGTCCGCCCGCCGCTCGAGGCACCCACCCACGGGTTGTAGCCACGATCCGGCGAATAGGCGCCGTATCCCGGAATCGGTGGTTGATCGCCTTGCCGTTGCGACCAATCATCGTTTCCCCATGCCTGAGAATGCGTTACGCCACCAGTACCGACTAATTCAGCGTCGTATGGATCATTGAGATCGGATCGCGGTGCGCCCGCAGGCGGGTTTGGCTGCGGATAGGTCGCGACGCGTCCCTGCATGGCGGGGTACGCGGTGTCTGGATAGGTTCCCGCCCCCGACTGGCCAGATTGCGGGTACAGGCCGGCGCTTGACGACCTGATTGTCGCCGAATGGGGATAGGTACCCGCCACCGGCTGATACGGGACCCCATGGTCGCTGCGTGACAGGGATCGGGCCGGAGGCGGCTCACGGTCATCGTGATCATGACGCCCACCGATGACAGCAGCTATGAGTGCGCCGGCCAGTGCCGCACCGAATATGAAACTCGCTCTCATCACTCTCGACCCAATATTCCCTTCCCGTTCCACCAGCCCCTTCCACATCATCGATCACCGATTGCCGTAGTAGGGGAGCGGTGGATACTGGTCTGCGGACTGCGCGCCCTCACGCATCGCGGCACCCGGGGCACCCTCCGGTGTCCGCCAGGTTCCCGGCCAATGAGAGCCGTCATCCTGGCCAATTCCCCCCGTGCTCCACCTGCCGCCGGTCTCGTAACCGGGACTTCCTGCCTGTCGGCCCTGGTAGGGGCTATCGCCCCCGGGGGCCTCACTGCCGGCCGCAGCTCCGGACCGATATCCGGAGTAGCCGTCGCCCGCGACCGCCGGACGGCGGGACCAGGCCTCCGTCTGTTCCAGTCGCCTCGACGATCCGGCCTGGACGCCTTGCGGTGGAGGTCCCTGATAGCCTCTCGCCGGCTCGACGGGTCTTGGCCAGGTTTCCTCGCCCCGGCCGCCCGGCGCCTGATAACCCGCCGACCCACCAACAGGCGCCCAACTGCTTGCGTCGTCGCGCCGCGACTCTGCCCTTGGGTATGCTGCCCTTGGGTATGGCGACCCACGCCGGGGCTGGGCACGGTTCTCTGTCTGGGGCTGGGCACGGTTCTCTGTCCGGGCCCGGGCGGCGGCCTGCCCGCTGTAGTCAGGATACCGTTGGGCACGTCCGGGGGCCGGTTCTTCGCTCACAGCTCCCGTGGTCTGAGAGGTCTGTCCGGGGGGGGTGTCGGGTTTTCCGTCGGGGGCATAGTTCAGCGGCGGATAACCCATCTGCCGGGCGACGGAGTCGGGCACGGGACCTTCCAGCGGGGCTCGCTGGCGGGAGGTGATCTGGGGCACTGCGGCCGGAATTGCTTTCGCCATGGGATACACGGGAACCGGTGGGGTCGCGGCCTCGGCCGAATCCGCAAGATTTTCCGGATTCCGGTTACAGGCGAGGGTCACAAGGATGGCACCGCCCAGCGCCGAGGCAATCAGGACGGCAACCCTCGCACCAGCACTCTCGCCTTTGAATCGAAACCGATCGTTCATGATACCTGCCAGCAGACGACGCCCGTCGTGATACAAGCGAAACACACCATTCACCGCACGCCGCCCCTCACCGACGATCACGGCACAAGCCACCTCGGCCCTAGTGCTCATTGAGGTCCCCCTTGAGGCGAATGCCCCGCCTACCCTTCTTGGGGCTCGCCGTCCCCACAGGCACCTCATGGGAGACGCTCGAGTCCTCCCCGCTCACCTTTCCGGCAGGGGCAGGCACGGTCGTCTCCGCAGCCCGTTTATCTCCTCCCGCAGCTCGGACGGATCTAGCCTTCTTAGTCTGTATTCTAGCGCTCCCGGGCCGCTTTGCCCCGTCAGTACGACTCGGGGGAGATCCGGTCGGTGTGTCCGCGCCCTTCCCGGCGCTCGCCTCCGGCCTCGCGACGGTCGACAAACCCGCAGTTGCGTGCGTCCCGACGGCTGGCGCTTGTTTGCGTCCCAGACGCCCCGTCACCGCCCGGACTAGCCCGATCGATCCCTGAACCATTCCTTTAACTATCAGATACAAGTAAAGGCCGATAGTGTAAATAATCTGATAGACAAAATAAAAAAGAGTTCCAGAGATACTTCTTGAGGAGGCGGTCGCCGGGGTTCGCCCACCGGCAACGGCGGCGGCCTCGGGCGCCTCCGGCACCGCTACCTGGTCGCCACCGCCTTCGCCCGGCCCGCATACCGCGAACGATTTCTCCGCCGAGATACAGCCCAGGGGGATCACGAGCAGGGTCAGGAGGGTGGAGACCAGCACGCCGAACAGCAGCGAGATCGCCATTCCCTGGAAGATGGGATCGAACAGGATGACGCTGGAGCCCGCCACCAGGGCGAGCGCGGTAATGATGATGGGTCGGGTACGTGCCTTGCACGCGTTGATGACCGCTTCGACCACACCGACGCCGTCACTGACCTCGTGCTGGGTGAAATCGACCAGCAGGATGGAGTTTCTGACAATGATGCCCGCCAGGGCGATGAAGCCGATCATCGAGGTGGCCGTGAATTCCGCATTGAGCAGCCAATGACCGGGAATGATCCCGATCAGCGTCAGCGGGATCGGTGCCACCACGATCGCGGGCTGAATGAAGTTGCCGAATTCCCACACCACCAGCATGTAAATCAGGATCAGGGCCGCGCCGAAGGCAATACCCATGTCGCGGAAGGTTTCGTACGTCACTGTCCATTCGCCGGCCCACTCGAACCCCGATTCCCTGCTGTGCGCCGGTGGCCCGATGAAATGCCCGCTCATGACGACGCCGTCCGGCGTCGTATAGCCCTTCAGCAGTTCCTGTACCTGCAGGATCCCGTAGATCGGCGCCGCGTAGTAGCCAACGCCCTCCCCGGTCACATACTCGACGTGCCTCAGGTCCTTCATGTAGATCGGCTTGTCTTGCAGGGCTGATCGGAACTGCCCCAGTTCGGCGAGCGGTACGCTGCGACCCGACCCCGTCATGATAGGCAGCTGGCTCAGGCGAGAGAAATCCCCCCGTACCGCCAGGGGTAGCTGCAATACGATATGCGTCGGCTCGAGCAGGCTCTGGGTCTTGATGTCCCCGAGCGAGAACCCGCCCATCGCCATCTCCAGGGTGCGATTGATCTCCTCGACCGAAACCCCCAGCCGCAGGGCCTTTTCGCGATTCACCTCGAAATGCCATCGCTGGTTGTCTGCCTCCAGATAGTTGTCGACGTCGGCAATGCTCGGCGCCTCCTCGAAGAGCCGCGTCATCTCCAGGGCGACCTCTCGACGGATCTCCGGCGTCGGTCCATAGACCTCGGCAACCAGTGTCTGCAGGACGGGAGGTCCGGGCGGCATCTCGACCACCTGTATACGCCCGCCGGCCTCCGCCACCAGGGGCGCCAGGATCTCCCGTGCCTCGACCGCGATCTCGTGACTGGTGCGCTCGCGGTCATGCTTGTCGAGGAGCTGAACCTGCAGGTCCCCCATCCATGGCTTGTCACGCAGGTAGTAGTGCCGAACCAGGCCATTGAAGTTGTAGGGCGAGGCCGTGCCGACATAGGTCTGAATGGCGGTGACCTCGGGCAGCCTCCGCAGCGCCGTCGCCGCCCGGTTGGCCAGGTTCGCCGTGACCGGCAGGGCGGTCCCCTCCGGCATGTTGATGACCACATTGAACTCGGGCTTGTTGTCCAGCGGCAGCATCTTCACCCGCACGGCCTCGGTGTAGAACATGACGCAGCACAGAAAGAACACGACGACGATTGCGATCAGAAAACCAAACCCCAATGCCCGCCGCTCGACCAGGGGCACAATGGTCCTGTGGTAGAAGCCGCCCAGCCATTCTTTCTGTCGTACCTCCTTCTCCTCGGCCTTGTGCAGCTTCTCCATGCTGGGTTTCAACCGCATGGCGAGCCAGGGCGTGAAGATGAAAGCCGCAAACAGGGAAAACAGCATCGCGACCGAACCCAGAGCCGGGATCGGCTCCATGTAGGGGCCCATCATACCGCTGACGAAGCCCATCGGCAGCAGGGCGGCGATGACGGTGAAGGTAGCCAGAATGGTGGGGTTTCCGACCTCGCGCACCGCATCCACGGCGGTGGGCGTGTCCGAAATCCCCTTGATCAGCCAGCGGCGGTAGATGTTCTCCACGACCACGATGGCGTCGTCCACCAGGATACCGATGGAGAAGATCAGCGCGAAGAGACTCACCCTGTCGATGGTGTAGCCCAGCACCCAGGCGCTGAACACCGTCACCAGGATCACCACGGGGATCACGATAACCACGACCATGGCGGCGCGCAGCCCCAGGAACAGCAACACCAGGACGGCCACGGCGGCGGTGGCGATGAACAGCTTGAAGATCAGTTCGTTGACCTTGTCGCTGGCGGTCTGACCGTAGTTTCGGGTTACGCTGACCACGACGTTGTCCGGGATGATCCGCCCTTTCAGATACTCGACCTTCTGAAGGATATCGTTCGCCACGATGACGCCGTTCGAGCCCTTCTTCTTGGCGACGGCGATCGTGACCGCGGACTCACCGTTGGCCATATGATCGAGCGGGTAGGCCGACCCGGTGTAGTAACGCACCATCGAGTGGGTCTCGCTGGGTCCCCAGATCACATCAGCCACATCCCTGACATACACCGGTCGGCCCTTGTTCACGCTGAGGACCAGTTGCTCGATATCCGTCTGGTTGTGCAGGAAGGCGCCGGTATACAGATTCAGAGTGGTGCCGCCGTATTCCACGTCACCGACGCCACGCTCGCTATTCGCGGTCTGGATGGTGTTGGCGATCTGGCCGAGGGTGATGCCGAAGCCCTCCAGCTTGTCCGGCTTGACCTCGATGCGGACCTGCTCCGAGCGCCCGCGCACCACGAATCCCTGACTGGTATTGGGCTCCTCGTTCAGGCGTTGCAGAACATCCAGTGCGACGAGATTCAGGGTGGCGTCGTCGACCTGATTCGACCACAGCGTCAGGGTGACGATCGGGACGTCGTCGACACTCTTGGGCTTGACCAGCGGGGGAGAGACCCCGGGCGGGATCTTGTCCGTATTGGATTCAAGCTTGTCGTAGAGCTTGACAAGCGAGGCCTCCATATCCTCCCCGACCTCGAACTGCACGGTCACCATGGCGCCACCCCGCATCGAAGCGGAATAGACGTGTTTGACGCCGGTGATTTCGCTCATGATCCGCTGCAGTGGGTCCGCGACCAGGCTGGCCACTTGCTTGGCGGACGCACCGGGATACTGGACGAAGATGTCCACCATGGGGACGGAAATCTGCGGGTCTTCCTGCCGGGGCGTCATCAGCAGTCCCAGCACCCCGATGGCGAGGGACGCGATCAGAAGCAACGGAGTCAGCGGGGAGTGGATGAACGACTTCGCCATACTCCCGGCGACACCGAGACCCTCATGGCGCCGGGACGATTTGTCCTTGTGTTCCCCGGGGGGATCAGAAGTCACCATAATCCGTCAGTTGGCCTTTTTGCTCGACGACCGATCGATTCACCGCAATCGCAGCGACTGGCTGGTCCTTGTTGTAGTTATTTGTCCCAGACATCATCGAAGCACCCTGGCCGGACCCCTATCTCAATAGGCGTTAGGTGCGCCTGGCATCCACCCCGAGGAGACACCGGGCGGCGGATTGTCGATCACGCGTTCTCCGGGGCGCAAACCCCCCAGGATGGTCACATGATCGCGCCCCACGCCCGAACCCAAACGAACCAGACGCAGTTCGGATGTATTCATGTCCCTGACCACGAGCACACCCGGCAGGCTGCCTGCCTGGATCAAGGCCGAGCGGGGAATCACGACCGTCGGTTCCTGCGGAGCGGAGCCGTCGGGGACCATGACCTCGGCGTACATGCCCGGGCCACCCGGCACACTCATGGGCAGATCGAACTTCACCGTGACCGTATGCTGTGAGGGATCCGCGAGGGGATAGATCTGTGAGACGCGTGCGTCGACACGACTGCGCGCAGTATCCAGGTAGGCGGGCACGAACATACCGATGCGCAAGTACTGCGCCAGGCTGGCCGGCACCTCGGCCTGAATCCGCAGGTACTTCACGTGCCCGAAATTTACCAAGGGTATCCCGGGTTGCACGGTGTCTCCCACCTCGATCTGCTTCTGCAGGATCACCCCATCGAAAGGTGCGATGCTGCGGGCATCGCGAATCGCCGCATCGATTTCCTCGAGCTGACTCTGCGCCTGCAGGAGCGCCGCCTGGGCCTGGTTGACGCCGGTGGCGGAACGATAGATGTCGGCATGCCGCTGGATACCCGTGTTGCTGCCGATGCCCATGAAATTCGCCATGTTCCGGGTGAACATCTGGTCGAACATGTTGGGGACGCCCATGCCGGGCGTCGAATCCACGCTGCGACTCTGCGGTGCGTACAGTTCCCTTCCGTACTGCACATAGGTATTGCGAAGCGCCGCATCGGCATTGGCCAGTTGCGCCATGACCGACTTGCGCTTGGCCAGCAGGTCGTCATCCTCGATGGCAACCAGGGTGTCCCCGGCCTTGAACCGGTCACCAACCTCGCCCGCGATGAACTCGACTCTGCCCGGAATCTGCGCCGATAACGTGACCTCCTTGTAAGGAATCACGGTGCCGCCCAGGACCGCCTTTCCCTGCAGTTGTATGGTGTCGACGGAGATGATCTCCGCCGCACCGGCCAGGGTTCCCGCGGTCAGAATCGATATGTACAGAGAAGAAATGAATCTGTGAAAGCTCACGCCTGGTGCTCCACCGCCTTGTGATTGTTGTTCGATTGGCATCGTGCTGCCCGGGAAAGGGCTGCGCGAATATACAGCACCGGTCGACTGTGGATCGCGGGTCGGTCGCAGCACCTCTTCCGGACCGGTGTCGCACCCGGCCTTTGCAAGCGATGCCCTGCCTCGCTACGGTTGTCCCTGGCACTTGAACCGTGGAGAACGGAACGCGCAAGAAAGGAAAATTTCGAGCAGGATGAATTGACCATCTCGCACCCCTGGTACGGCGATTTCCTTACGTTCCCCAGCCCGCAAACCCGTAATGCAAATCGCAGTTGTTGCGCTGTGTCAGCGGAAAATTATTTTTATGTCACATCCTGAAAGTCTAATATATCACAACGATTTTTGTTGAACGATAGTTCCCGCACCCCAAACGGCATGGTTTCCCTGAACGAAAATTACCGGCTGATCGAGACGACCGGGGACCTGGAACAGGCCGCACGCGACCTGTCCGGGGAGGCATGGATCTGCCTGGACACCGAGTTCGTGCGCGTAAAAACGTACTTCCCGAAGCTGTGCCTGCTGCAGATCGGGACAATGGAGCAGATCTGGTGCATCGATGCCATCACCTGCCCGTCCCTGGAACCGATCGTGCCGGTTCTGTTCGACCCGAAGACGGTCAAGGTATTTCACAGCGCTCAACAGGACCTCGAAGTGCTGCAACAGTTTTTCGGTCGCGTCCCGGCGCCCCTGTTCGATACGCAGGTCGCCGCGGCGGCCCTGGGTTTGGGAGAGCAGATCAGCTATCGGGAACTCGTCGTGAAATGCTGCAGGGTGGAACTGGACAAGTCGCACACCCGCACCGACTGGTCCAGGCGACCGTTGAGCCCGGCGCAATTGCGGTACGCCGCGGACGATGTAGCCTACCTTTGCAGGACCTATTCCTGGCTTCGGAAAGACCTGAGCGCCAGGCAGCGGCTGGGATGGCTGGAAGAGGATTTCTCCGGGATCGTCAGCGCGCAGGAATCAGGGAATCCCGTGGAAGACGCCTGGCTCAAGGTACGCGGACACAACGCATTGTCCCGCAGGGAACTCGCAGCCCTCAAGTCCCTGGCAACCTGGCGGGAATCCGTGGCCCGGGAGCGCAACAGACCACGACGCTGGATCCTTTCGGACGAATCGCTCCTAGCACTTTCACGCCTCGAAAAGACAACGATCGAAAAGCTGGCCGGGGTTTCCGGCATCAACGACCGGGTCATCGGACGTCACGGCAAGCGGATCGTGAACCTGCTGCAGGCGGCGAGGCAACTTGCCCCGGATGAATTACCCGAGACAGGCGACAACAATAGACCCTCGGTCGAGGAGAGCTCGCTGTACGACGGGCTGATGAAACTGATCCGAAGCCTGGCAGACGAGCAGCAGATGTCTCCGGGTTTTCTCGCCACACGCGCGGACGTCGTTCGTTTACTGCGTGGCAAACCCGGTAGCCGGCTCGAGGCGGGTTGGCGCGCGGACCTCACACGGGATCGTGTCCGGGCCTATCTGGCGACGACACTGGGGAGATGTCCTGAATGCTCGAAGGGGACGCAGGTAACGCCGACAGCGGCATCCCGATGAGTTCGCCGAATCCGCGTCGAATCCCCCACGATCGCCTTGACAATCGGTTACCCCAGCCCCCGAAGGACCAAAGGTGACAGGGAAACGTTTACTGCGAACAGTCATTATGAGCGTTTCCGGTCCTCACCGGATACGCACCCGCGTTGCAGGCGCATGAATTGGTACACGAAAATCGAGAGTAAAGCAGCATGAATCCGGACAGTATCAAACAACTAATCGAGAAAGGTATCGCCGACTCCGAGGCGCACGTCAGTGGCGACGAAGGCAAGTTTGAGGCGACCGTCGTCAGCCCGGCGTTCGAGGGGATGTCCGCGGTGAAAAGACACCAGACCGTCTACGCAACACTCCAGGCGCAGATCGCCAGTGGCGAACTGCACGCCCTGACAATCAAGGCGTATACGCCTAAAGAATGGAAATCGCGATAGGCCCATTTCCGCAGTGATTCCATCAAACCATCGACAGACGCAGGCGCCAGCGGGCCTGCGTCTGAATGCGAAAGTCAACCGGCGTTCAGGGTTATTCGATATCGATAGCGATCAGACCCTTCTGCTCGGCGAAGTACGCAGCAAGGTTTTCCATGTCCGCATCGCTAAGCGCGGCGACCTGGGCCACCATGATCGGGTTGGTCCTTGCGCCGGACCTGTATTCCTTGAGCGCCTGAAGCAGGTAATCTTCATACTGTCCCGCCAGTCTCGGAAAATTTGCCGTCGGGGCATTTCCGTCGGCTCCGTGGCAGGCTGCGCAGGCAGCCGATTTTTCCTTTCCGGCGGTCGGGTCACCTGCGAAGGCTGTATTTATGGCCAGCAGGGCCAGCAACCCCGCAAGGGCGATATTGAGATGTTTCATTGGTAATTTCCCGCGGTCATTGGTCCTTGAAAGAGGCGAAATAGGCACCGATGTCCGCCATGTCCTGATCAGAGAGACTGGTGGCCTGCGCTCGCATGGTGAGATGATTTCTTCCCCCCGACTTGTACTCCTTCAAGGCAGCCACGATGTAGTCCGCGTGCTGGCCGCCGACTTTGGGCACATGGTAGGTCGGATACACGTTCGTGTACGACTGTATGCCATGGCAACCCATGCAGGTCGCGGCCAGGAAACGGCCCTTACTGGCATCTCCGGCGGCCATGGCGGACGCCGAAAATCCAACTGCCGCAATCACACCGCACAACAATGCGGCCATTTGTCGATTCATCTATAGTACCTCCTGAGGTAGGGACGGGTTTGCTCCATACAGAAAACTGACGATCGTGTCCGGGGAGACGCGAATCCGACCCGGGGCAGCAGCCGGCCTCATCACGCGGCCTGGGTACTACGAGCAGGTCGCCCAGTGCTGCCTGGCCCGGTCCAGCGCGGGCGCAATAGTATATACGCATAATCGCGGCGAGGCGGAATCAATAGCACTTATGCGTGCATTAAGGCGATTGCCGGAAAATGGCATACCAGATCGCGCCGGATTTTCGTTTGTCATCAAGGCGTGACAACAGGCGCATAGTCAACCTATGCAACGGTTGTCGCAACGCAGAGGACGGACGACAAAGACAAGCAGGATGGTATGTCATTTGACAGATATCGCCTAAGGAAACGCCGAGCGACCAAGCGAGACGGCTGCAGCACGCGGAGCACGGCAACGCCCACGGGAGGCCCACGAGATGATACGAGCCAGAACCATGCAGGAGTACCGGGATCTCATCCAGCAGGCCCTGTTCGAGACCGCCGACCTGCGGGCGTCCGCAGAGTTCGACGAGGAGTACATGGGAGACTCGATGAAGTTTACCGACCCGCTCGAGGCCGCGTTGCGGTACCTCGAACGTGAAGTCGCACAGGACACCTACGATTTCGGTGGCGAGGACCTGCCTTTCATGCCAATCGTCGTCGCAACCGCACCCTCCGTGCTCCCTTTTCGTCAATTGCTGATCCGCATCAACGACACCCACCGCAACGGTCTGGAAGCCGAGTAGGCCGATCTCGCCGCGATGCGCGAGGAATGGCGGGCGCCGGAGAGATTCAGCAGCGGCAATCGGACCGGGCGACCGGTCCGATCAGGCGGGTCGCCCCCGATGTCACGTGTTCAGGGATTTCCAACCCCGCTGGAGGATGCGAATCTCCGGCAACCCAACACCAGGAAAACGTTGAGCAGCACGGTCAGCAAGATCAGCAGGAGGATCGTGTATCTGAAATAGGTGCGTGGCGTGAGATACCAGGTCAGGTCCTTGGGGTTGGTCCGCCACAGTTCGTTGTCGAACAGCAACGGGTGAAAGACCTCCATCCAGAAGGTCTTGAAGAACGGCAGGACGACGACGAGCGAGACGACGATCCCGGCATTCACCAGACCGTAACGCCGTATCAGCCGGCAATTCGCCGTGACCGCCAGCACGACGATCGCGACGATCGACACGAGGGACATCCGGTCATAGATAACCCGCACCTCGGCCAGGTGCAGTTTTTCCTTGGTCGACCAGCGGTTCACGAGGTCACCCTGATGGCGAAAATAGGCGGTCAGTTCGCTGACGCCGGCAGAAATCACCGCTTCACCCACGACGGCGCAGCGCCCATTCCAGACGCAGCTCGTGTGGTACCAGAAGGGAAGGTAGATGACGTAAGCCAGGGGAAGCCAGATCGTGAGGTACAATAGCGAAAAGAACAGGCCGACGCGGCGCAACGGTTCCCTGAATCTTTCAATTCCTAGCATGTCTCAATCGCACGGGTTAGCGGCACATTCGCCCCGGTGACATCCCACTACAGACAGCCTCATCCGGAGATCCAAACATGCCCCTCAGCGCAAGTATCCTGGCAGCGGCATCGTTGCTTCTGACCGCCTGCGCCAGCCAGGCTGTCAAGGACGTGAGTTCGCCACATTTTGTTCCGCCCATTCATTCCACGCTGACACTGAACAAGACGATCGAAATTCCACCCCATCAGCTCAGTGTTTCCATCCAGAACGGGGTCGTCTACCCGACGGGCGCGGTCGACGAGTATGCGCCCAACTGCAGGTTACGTGTCAAGCACCTCAAGGATACCGGGCAAACCATCGAACCGGGTACCTTCGACATTATCGCCGTTGCACGGCGAGTGGACATCATCCCCATTGGCGAGATCGGCGGTGCACGGCTGGCCGGACCGGCGATGACGCTTGCCTCCGGCGGAGGCGACGAGGGCCCGACCGATGAGATGTACAAGACACTGATGGCGCTGCGCCCTTCCACGCAGTCCCTGGCGACAAAACTGGTCTGTCAGCAACTCGACGACCCCGGTCTGGGAGAGCATGTCTCTTTTCTTGAGATGCAGACCACGCTGCGCCCGATCGCGGACCTCGAACTGCCGTAGCCAACCCTGTTGGCCGGCACTGCCCTCGGGTACGGAAATGCAAAGGGCGCGCCGAAGCCTAAGGAACCCCGTAGTAATCGTATCGGTTCAGTAGCGTCTTGGTGAAATTCCAGGCCTCGCTGTAGGATAATCCGCTGTCTTCGGGTATGACGATCTTGACATAGAGCTTGTCACCGTATTGCGCCTTGAGGCGTCCCAGGCGCCGCTCCAGCTGTTCGCGGTTGACCGGCGTCAACGTTGCCGACCGATCGACCTCTCGATAGCTTATTTTCGGCTTACCGCCCGACTTGACGAAGCGGACCTCCACGACGTGCTTGCCCTGAGCCGTTCGTGCGGGTCTGACGAGCTTGTCGTATTGCACCTTCAGCCGGTCGTACTCTCCCTGAATGTCGGCCAGCTGTCGGGTCGCACCCTCATCGGCCTGGCGCAGGCGCACCAGTTCGTCGGCCTGCGTCCGGTTTTCTCGCATTTGCGTGTCGAGCTCCTCGAGTGTCGAGCGCAACCGCGCCTCCTGGCGGCCGTGGACCTCGCGGAGGCTCGCGAGCTGCTCGTTGACCAGCCTGAACTGCTCCTCTAGCGACTCGATCCGGCGCTGCGACGACACCTTGAAATCCGACAGTTGCCGTCGCTCCGCGTCGACGGCGGCCAGTTGTGCGTCCTTCTTCGAGAGCTGCTTGAGATTTTCCTCGTTTTCCTCGCGGACCTGCATGAGCCACATACGCATGACCGAGATCTGGTGCTCCGCCTGGGCGAGTTGCTCCTCCAGCGTGATGTTTGCCTTGGTGGCCGATTGGACCTGAGCCGAGGCCTCCCGTTCGGCGACGATCGTCGCACGCAGTTCGGCGACCAGCTCCCAGTTGCGGAGGATCAATACGGTGCTGGCGAGCAGGAAGATCATCACGATCACCGTCATGATGTCTGTGAACGAAGGCCAGAAACTCTCGTTGCCGTCGGCGGTGGCGTCGATGTTCGCCCGAAGGTCGACGAACCCGTCGCCGATACTCATTCCGCAGCCTCCGGCAGACGGAAGCCCTCGCGCAGGTGCCGTCTGATCTTACCGACGTCGCGGGTCACCATCAGGGCCGAATCGCGAAGCTGGGCAATGACGTCGCGCAACTGCTCGCCGGCCTGGGCGAAATCGATCTGCGAGGTCTGCATGGTCCTGGCGGTCTCCCGCAAGGCCATCACCAGCTGGCCAACCTGATGTACCAGACCTTCAGGATCGTGGTTCAGCATCGGCATCAGATAGACGGTGGTGGCTTGTTCCACGCCGCTGAGAAGATAGGTCTGGGCATCGGTCAGCTTCAGATAGAAGTAGCCATAGAAGAGGTAGCAGATGATCGCGGTCATGGTCGTGGAGAGCGCCGTGGCCATGCCGTGAATGACGAGGTTCATGTTACCGAGATCATCCGCGGACTCCAGCAGAGCCGACGCCCCGAGCAACGCAATCGAGAGCGAGACGATGGTGCCGAACACACCGGTCAGGATGAGGATATTGCTGATGAACTTCGGGAAACTGGTGCGCGTGCTCTCCGCGGCGACGAGCATCGAGGCCAGGGCGGCGTGGTTCACCGGGGCGTGCTGGCTGCTGATCTTCATGACCGTCGCATAACGCTGAAAGACGATCGAGTAGGGCGGGATCCCCTCGGTCGGCTTGAGACCGCCCTCCTCCATGTGCCGCACGAATTTAGCCAGCCAGGCCTCCTCCCTAGCGTAGCGCAGCAGGTTGTCGGCGATCCGGGCGATGCCCAGGAAGAACAGCAGGGCGATACCGCTATTGATGATCATGCCGGTGACGGTCAGCTGATCGCCGAAATAGAAGTTGTAGATGAATTCCCAGTTCAGGGCGATAGCGACCGCAACCACGGCCCCGAGCAGTCCCAGCCGGATCAGGACGTTTCGGCTGAAATTGCGCTTGATATTGGTCATCCGTTCTCTCCTTGCGTAGGCGGCATGCCCGGGCCACCCGGCGGTTTGGTTCTTGTATTTCGCCCTGCCCGCCCTATGCCGGGCGAGCGATTCGGATTATCGCAGATACGGCACATCCCGCGCCGGCGGCCTGTCGAGGAAGGGGTTTGCGCGACCCGGCGGACCGCCAAACCGCAACCGCCCGACGCCGGCTAGTATTCGCGCTCCGGTTCCGGGACCTGAACCCGGTCCGCGCCCAAGGACCGCCAGGGGTTCGTGCGTCGCTGATTTTGCCTGGACAATTCGGGTTGTGAAGCGCGTACCGCGTCTTCATAGTCCCGCGACACCGGGGACATGAGCATTACCGCGGATCGCCGCGGTATCGGGAACCCTGCCGGGGCCGGCATCCCGATCGGCCAGCCGACGGGACCGACAGAAGGGGAACGCATGCCACCGCCTCCACGCCCGCTCATACAGAAAAAGAACCCGTGTGCGGGCCCCGCAGCGAACGACCCGACAAGGAGGCAGAGCAGCGTCAAGTGACACAGCTTTCGCGCTGACATAACGACAGCCCTCGGCACACCGGCCCGCGTGGCGTGTCGGCCCGTCGAGACTCGCGAGTCTCGATCCCGGGCTTACGCCGAAGCGAACACCAATGGGATAGAATATAGACCCAACGCCGCGCGGCTGCGCGGATCTCCCGTCCAGGCCCGGCAACCCAATGGCAGGCAGCAAACTCCCCGCGAGGTCCTCCCGTTCCGAGATCGATGGCTTCATCGATTCGGTCAACCGCAGCCCGAATGTCAGGCCGGCGGGCCACGGAGGCCGGTTGATCTTCGCCATGGACGCCACAGCCAGCCGCCAGCCCACCTGGGACCAGGCATCACATATCCAGGCGAGGATGTTCGAGGAAACCGCGTCGCTGGGCGGGCTTTCGGTGCAGCTTGTATATTATCGGGGCTATTCGGAGTGTCGTGCCTCACGCTGGCACCGGGACAAGGACGGTCTTCTCGGAGCCCTCGGCGCGGTCAGTTGCGTAGGCGGCTATACGCAGATCGGCAAGGTCCTGAAGCACGCCGTCGCCGAGGCACGACGACAACGCGTCGACGCCCTGGTATTTGTGGGAGACTGCGTCGAGGAGGACGCGGATGCGCTTTGCGATCGTGCCGGAGAACTCGGCCTTCTGGGAGTGCCGGCATTCATGTTCCACGAGGGTGACGACCGGCGGGCCCGCGGGGTCTTCGAGCAGATCGCGCGTCTCACCGGTGGCGCGTGCTGCCGTTTCGATTCCGGGAGCCCGAACGAATTGCGCGACCTGCTGAGCGCTGTCGCCGTCTACGCCAGCGGCGGACGCCACGCACTGGAGGATTTCTCACGGCAGCGGGCCGGCATCACCAAACACCTGGTACGACAGATTGAGAACAAGTCCTGACCCCGCTGTCGAAGGCACTCCGCGCCCGAGCACGGCCGGCGACGCCTGAGACCCGTCATGCGCCTGCTGGTTTTCCTGGCCGCGGCCATCATCGTCTTCGTGTTCCTGCGCTGGATCGCACGCCAACCGCCCGCGACCCGTTTTCAGTTCATCGCCGTCGCCGTCGGTCTCGGCCTGGTCCTGGCGGTAGCCACCGGCCGCCTCAGCTGGATCGCGGCGGTGATCGGGGCAACGTTGCCGTTCCTGCGCCGGATCGTGGGCCTGCTGAGTTTTCTACCGCTGGCGAGCCGCCTGTATCGCCAGCACGGTCAGGGATCCGCGTCGCAGCAGGACGGTACGGGTGGATCGGGGAGGATTTCCAAGGTCCGCACCCGTTTCCTGAGCATGACCCTGGATCACGACAGCGGCGAGATCGACGGGGTGATCGTCAGCGGGTCTCATCAGGACCGCCGGCTGGGCGAGCTGAACCGCGGGGTGCTGACGGCGCTGTTCGACGAGTACCAGGTCTCGGACGAGGAATCCGCCTCGCTGCTCGCCGCCTATCTAGACAAGCGGTTCGGGGAGGACTGGCGTTCGGAACCGGCCTCCGGTGCCGCGAATACCGGCGGCAGCGAGATGACCCGCGAACAGGCCTGGGAGGTCCTGGGGCTCGAGCCCGGCGCCGGACGCGAGGAGATCATCGATGCCCACCGGCGCCTGATGCAGAAGCTGCACCCGGACCGCGGCGGTTCCAACTATCTCGCGGCGAGGGTCAACCTGGCCAAGGACATCCTGCTGGGCTGAACAGAAAGGTCCGGGGTCATCGTGGTCGAATCCGGCTCATTCCGCGACCGGCGCAAGCAGCGTGGCGTCGCTGACGGGGACCCGTCGGTGGTCTTGCTCACGCCACCCGTCGGGGTAGAGAGCGTCGCGGCGCCGATATCCGGTTCGACACCGAAAAAGGTCCCGCCGATGAGCGCGCCCCAGGAGTGACCGACGAACCGTATCAGCACCCCAGGCTCTTGCGTATAAACCCGAGTAGGGCCCGGGTCAGCGGGTCGGTCTTCAGTTTCGACGCCTGTTCCAGGGCCTTGGCGGCCTCGGCGGGCTCGAGGGTGGTAAACCGGGTCACTGCCAGGCGCGTCAGCGACTCCGCCCGTTGTTCTATCGCGATGGGTTGCGACAGGTCGGTCCCGCAGCGCCGGCACTCCGTTTTTCCGTCCAGGCGCGCACGGCAGACCGGGCAGCGCTCCATTCAGGATTCCAGATAAAAGATCAGTTCGGAGAGATTTTCCGATGCGTGCCGGAAACCTTCCGACTCCGGGGCATTCATGGTGTCCTTGACGCCCTCGATCAGGTCGACGAGGTCCTCGCGATCTTCATCGTCCGCCTTGTCGATGAGCCGCTCGGCCTTTTCGATCAGGGCCCTGGTCTGCACGACGTGACGGTGGTGCGTGGAATCGTCCACGTCCGTGACCGCGGCCTCGCCTTCGAAGAGTTCACCGATTCGGGCCTTGGCCTGCTCGAGCTGCTCCGCCTCAAAACGGGCGATGGCATTATCGATGGTGATACTCTTTTCCAGGCCAGTACTCTTTTCCCTGGAGCGGACATGCAGAATCCCGTCGAGATCGAGCGAGAACGTGGTGACGATCGCGTTTCCTTGCGGGACGTCTTCGAGTCCCTCGATAAGGAATCGGCCAATTTCGGTATTGTTGAGGGCGTCGTCGTCCTCTCCCTGGTACACCATGACCTCCACGGTGGTCTGCCCGTCGAAGGCGGTGTAGAAAACATCGCTCTTCGAGGTCGGGATGGCGCTGTTCTTCCTGATCAGGGGAACGAATTTATAGGGGTAGATTTCGCCCCTCCACTCACCCAGCGCACTGGTACCGAAGGTGTACGGCGTCACGTCCACCAAGACGCTGGAAACCGAGTCGCCCGCTATCACGCCTCCCTGGATGGCGGCGCCGGAGGCAACGCAGAGGTCCGCGTCAACCTCGCCGCGGGGTTGCAGACCCAGCTCCGCTTCCAGACGTCGTCGAACCAGCGGGGTACGCGTGGCGCCGCCGACGAGGAGAATCTCGTCCAGTTGTGAAACGCTCATACCGGCGCCTTTCAGGGCGGTATGCGTGGCCTGCAGTGTCTCGTCGATGTACGGATTGATCATCTCCTCGTACTCCTCTCGCGACAGTTCCAGGGAGAGATGAACCGGGTCCCCTTGCCTTTCGAGCAGGTACTCCTCTTCCAGCATGGCATAAGGGTTGTCCGTCAAGGTGATCTTGGCGGTCTCCGCGGCGCGCCAGATGCGCGCCATGGCCTGCAGGGATTCGGTGGGATCGACCCGGTGTTTCTCTTCGAGGTGGGCCAGGACGCGATCGACGATTTTCTGGTCGAAGTCATCCCCACCCAGATGGTTGTTGCCGTGACTGGCGAGCACCTCGACGACGTCGTTTTCCATGCGAACGACGGACACGTCGAAGGTCCCGCCGCCCAGATCGTAGACCAGGATGTGTCGCTGGCCCTGGACGCCGACCTCATAGGCCAACGCCGCGGCCGTGGGTTCGTTGATGATGCGTACGACTTCCAGTCCGGCGATCTCGCCCGCGTCACGCGTGGCCTGACGCTGGGCATCGGAGAAATAGGCCGGTACGGTGATGACGGCCCTGCCAACCGCGGTCCCGAGACGGGATTCCGCTTCCTCTTTCAGGCGCCTCAAGATCATCGCGGAGATCTCTTGCGGGGCGTATTCCTGAGACCCCATGGAGATTCTCTGGTCGCTGCCCATGCTGCGCTTGATGGAGCGCACCGTTCGTTCCGGGTAGAGGGTGAACTGATTGCGCGCAGACTCACCGACCAGCAGGGCGCCGTCGTCCGCCAGACCGACGACGGAGGGGAGCAGCCTGGAGCCGTTGTCGATCTCAAGTACCTCTACCCGCCCGTCACGGACCAGGGCGACCTCCGAGTTGGTGGTGCCCAGGTCGATACCGACAATGATTTCGTTCATGGTTTCATTCATGTCCTGGTTTCATGCTTGTTGACGATGACTTCGGCCAGCCGCAGTACCTGCTCGCCGCGCAGGAAGCCCTGGCGGACTTCCTCCAGGACCACGCCGCTATCCCGGTCCTTGCGCGACTCGATCGCGGTCACGGTCATGGTTTGTGGATCCACGGGTTTCCCAACCGGGTCCATGGCCCGGACCTGATAGCCGTGCAGCACGCCATCCAGACGGCGCAGACTGATTTCCAGACCCTCGTCCATGCTGGCGATAAAACGCTTCGTCTTGCGTTTGCCGATCGAGCCCGGTTTGAAAACTCTCAGACCGACCAGCGTCGCCCGCAACCGGTCCCGCAGCTCGAGGATAGCCAGCAAAAGCGGCCGCTCCGCGGCCTGCCGTGTCTCGTCTTCCTCCTGGCGGCGGCGCGAGAGTTCGGTGCTGAGCTGGTGATTGTTCTGGCGCAGACCCTCGATCAACTCCCCGGCGACATCCAGGGCCTGTTTGACCTGCCGCGACTCCAGCTTCACCTCGGTCTTCAGGGCCGCCAGTTCGGTAAACAGGGTATAGAGATCGATGGCCTCGGCGTCGGACGGCGATTCACCGAGATCGATGTCGCCGACGTCGAGGTATCGGCGAAACCGCTCGACGAGTTGTTCCTTAAGCGTCGCTTCCGTCACCGTTTGTCCGCCGCGCCCCCAAGGATCTCACAAAACAGCTCGATGTCGGGGCGACTCCGCTGCCCGCTCTCGGTCAACTGCTCCAGTATCTCTGCGGGGGTCGGCATGTCGGTGTTGAACAGCACATATGCGAGCCGCGACTTCTTCGTCTTGAGGGTCTCGTAGGCGTCGCAGACAGCTTGAAACCGCTCGGGCTCGCGTTCCGCGGGATGGCGCCGGATCGCGGTCAGATAGGCCTGACGGATGACTTCGTCGGTGGCGTCGTCCCGCGCCACGCCGAGCGTCAGATAGGGATCTTGCATCAGAACAGCTCGAATTGGTCCGTGTTGATCTTGCGGCGTTTCTTGCGCGAACCGCGGCGGCGTTTCGGGGCAATCGGTTCGGGGAAGATGTCCGCCGGGTCGCCACCGGCAATCCCGGCCAGCAGCATGGCCTCGAGCGCACGGCGCGCCTCCGTTGGCCCCAGCTCACGCTTCAACTCTTCGATCTCCGGGGGGCCGGGCATGTTCATGGCCATGTCGATGAGCCTTTCGAGATCCGCGGATTCAGGCAGACCTTCTGGGAAACCCGGATCCTCCGGGCCCGCGAAGGGCGTGCCGGCCCCCAGCAGTTCCGCGATGCGATGGGCGCTGCGTTCGTCGCCGTCCTCGCGCGCCCGCTCGAAGGCCTTGTCAAGCGTCTCGAACTCCCGGCGTGACAAGGCGATGAAGCCCTCATGAGCTGCATCGACACGATGAAAAACGAAAGCGGGGGATCCCGGCCAGCGTTTCAGGGCGGCCCTGGCATATATCGAACGCAGGTCCCCGAGATCCGCGCGAAGCCACGTCTCGCAGATCAGCTCCATCTCGCCGGGAGTAAAGTCCTGGCAGGCGGCCCGTTTCAACGGCTTGATCATGCTTCCCAGCGCGTAGCCGAGGTGGTAGTCGTCCTCGCCGGACAGCTCGTTCAGCGTGTGCGCCAGCGCCAGCACTTGGTCCCTGGACGGTTTCCGCGGCGGCTTGGGGAGCCTCGCCGCCTTGACGAACGTATCCGGGTGACGGTCGAATCGCTGCGCCTCCAGGTGCAGGTGCAAGCGCCCGACCAACCCGCCGCCGGTGCGTTCGAAACCCGAGAAAAACCGCTCTCGTGCGATGTCCGCGGCGCCGCTGTCCATTTCCAGGACCCCGCGCAGGCTATCGATTCGACCCTTGACGAGCTCCGTGCGGGCCCAGTTCGCCGCCTCGTCCAGCTCCTTGTGCGCCAATGCATGCTTGCCCTGCCCAATCTGCTTGCGGGCATGCGATAGATGGGAATCGACGAGGATATCCCGCACCCTTGCGTTGATGGGATCGTGGTCCAGGACCTGGCGCGCAAAGCGGGCGGCCTTCTTGAAGGCCCCCCCGGCGATCGCGGTCTCCACCGCCTCGGTCAGCACCGCGACGTCCCGTGGATAGCGCGCAAGGGCGATATCCAGCACACGGCGTGCGTACTTCAGTTCTCCGACAGAGCGGTAATGGTGGATCAGCCTCAGGTGGGTCTGTAAATCTTCCGGATCCAGAAGCAGACTGAGTTCCAGCGCCTTCGCGGTTGTGGGGTCGAACGATTCGGTCCGCAGCCAGCGATCGGCCGAATGACGCAACACCATCGCCCCGGGCAACGCGGCCTCTGTTCCCGGATTGCTGGTCTTGAGGTCCAACGCCTGAAACGCGTCTCTCCAGGTATTGAAGATGTCGTGGGGTGAATCCCCGTACTCTTCGAGATGCAGGGCCTGGATGCGATGCCGATGGAACTCGGGCATCTTGCCGAACGACCTGTTGTAGCGCCCTCGCTCGCCGGGCTCATGAACCAGCAAGCGCATGGCGGCTTGGCGGACCCAGTCGCCTTCGAGTGCTTCGCGGTGACGCAACAGGAAACCCATCATTGCACGCGGGCCGGGGTGTTCCCCGAGTTGCTGCAGTTCCTGTATCCGCTTGGCCTGTTGCGGGGACCAGCCCCTCAACGCGATCGCGAATCGCCGCTGCGCCGGCTTCAGCTCTCCGAATCGGCGCATGAAGTCGAGCCTGGGCAGTCGAGCGGCCCTTATGGCGTCACAGACCCCGCGAAACGGTGACTCGCTGTCGATGCGCTCCAGCAGGCGGTCCGCGTCCTCCGAATCCGTCTCGAACCGTATCAACGCCTTCAGGATCTGCCGCAGGTCTCGATAGGGTGAGCGGAAGGGGATGGACTTCAGTTTCGCCTCGACCGTGGCGTCATCGCCCAGGCAATAAGCCCGCAGTGCGGCCTGGGCGGCGGGATGATCCCGCACGACGGGGTCGTCGTCGGGGAAGTGCGTCAGCACCGCGTCCCTTCCGGTCAGGGCCTGAGTAGCCGCCAGGGCGCGCAATTCGGGGAGATAACATTGAAACTCCGGATCATCGGGGTGATCCGAAAGAACGCCGATTGCCGCATCGACCCGCCCGGCCTTCATCAGCAGCTCGACGTAGGCGGGTTCTTCGAGGGACCTGCCGCAATGCTCCGCGTGATTTTGCCAGATCGCGAGGGCCTCCCTGACCATTCCCTTGTCCGCTAGTTCTCGGGCGCGTCCGGCGTAGGCCGTCGAAAGCGCCTCAAGCCACGGTTCGCGGCGTTCGCGTTGCAGAAGATCCTTGAAAGCGGCAATCGCTTCCTTGAACCGCCGGTTTTCCAGGAGGATTGCTCCGTGGGCCTCCAGTTCCGCGGTGGACAAGGGAGACTGACACTTTCGGCTGGCGCCTCTCGGGGGCTTGTTTTTCCGTCGTTTCCGCTTCACTTCGGGGCTCTTGATTAATCGCGCCTCCAGGCCGTCGGCGGGGATATATCGTCGTCAGTGCTCAGCAATTGCGTCTTCAGGCCCGGAACGCCTTGAACTGCAATTCCTAAGATGTGCTGGAAGTGCTTCGCGTTTCCTGGTGTCAACATGAGGTTGTTTTCTACCGCCGTCGCGGCGATGATCGCGTCCCCGGCGCGAAGGCCGAATGATAGCGCATAAGTGTCGACATATGCCATGGCGCGATGCCCGATGTTCGGGGTGAACGGCAGTATCGGTATTCCCACCTCATAGAAGAAATCCCTGATAATGCGTTGTTGGCTCTTGTTCCTCGCATAGTGCATGAACTCCAGATACGTCTGCACCGATATGGCGGACGAGTCGGTTCGGGTAATGCGTTTGAGCGCCTTTGGGTTTCCGCGCTGAATCCAGATCAGAAAATCGGGATCGAACAGCACCATTGCGGTTTTCCCGCGGGTCGTTTCTGGCCGCCCACCTCGACAAGCGCTTCGGGGCGGACTGGCGCTCGGAGCACGCGTCCAGCGCGACGAACTCTGTGGCGGCAGCGGGATGACCCGCGAACAGGCCTGGGAGGTCCTGGGGCTCGAGCCCGGCGCCGGACGCGAGGGGATCATCGATGCCCACCGGCGCCTGATGCGGAAGCTGCACCCGGACCGCGGCGGTTCCAACTATCTCGCGGCGAGGGTCAACCTGGCCAAGGGCATCCTGCTGGGCTGAACGGAAAGATCCCTGGTCATCGTGGTCGAGTCCGGCTCATTCCGCGACCGGCGCGAGCAGCGTGGCGTCGCTGAC